>CALFYA010000093.1 GCA_937952925.1 uncultured Moraxellaceae bacterium | reverse complement strand
TACCCATCCACGCATGGCCTGCCCAAGAGCGCCCACGCGAACGACTGCTCCAACACGGCGCTGCTGTCCTGTCCGATGCTGAGCTACTGGCGATTTTTTTGCGGACAGGCACAGCCAAAGCCTCCGCGCTAGATCTGGCGCGCTTGCTACTGGTTGAGTTTGGCAGCCTGCATGAATTACTGGCCGCACCTGCCGAACGTGTGATGGCCTGCCACGGGATTGGATCAGCCAAATACAGCCAACTGATTGCAGCATTGGAGCTGGGTCGGCGCTATGTAGAGGCTGAGCTGCGCCAAGGCATTTGTCTAGATCAGCCTGATCAGGTGATTGGTTATCTCACCCAACAACTACGCACCGAAACTCGTGAAGTGTTTGCGGTGTTGTTTTTGGATAGTCAACTCAAACTCTTGGCCTTTGAAACCTTGTTTTGGGGGACGACCACTCGCTGTACCGTGCATATCCGTGAAATTATGAGCCGTGCGCTGGTACATCAAGCCACCCATCTGATTGTGGCGCACAATCATCCGGATGCCCAAGCGACCGCATCGGCCGCCGATATTGCGCTCACACAACAACTGTGTGGTGTGCTTGCCCTGATTGATGTTGAGATTGTGGATCATATTGTGATTGGGCAAGGACAAGCCTTTTCGTTTCGCCAACATGATCTGCTCACAGCAACTGGTATGGCTTTTTGAGCCATTTTGTCAGTTTTTATCTTGAACTGATCACTTTTGCCCTAGCCATCGCAACCCTGATCCGCTAGTTTTCGGGCAAATTTTGCTACTGATTTGATCATGTTGCGTTATGGGTGGCTTTGCCTGTGGGCGGTTGTAAATACGAGCCATGCCGAATTGGCTTTGGATGATTTTTTGTCTTGCCGTGGGTGGAATCAACTCGGTAGTTTTGCTGAGCAGCGCCCACGCGCTGAGGTGTTCAATACCGCCCTACAAGTGATGCGTGAAAGCAACCACTCACACACCCAACAAGTTTATCTACGGCCAATTCAGCCCTTATATATCTATGGCAATGCACCCGTCCGTCGCGTGGTGCTGGCGACACAAACTCAGTCTCGTGTGAGCACCGTGTTACTGGAAATTGATATGCCTGCTGAACAACTCAAGGCACAGCTAGAACAGGCACTCATGCTGTCATTGCCCTACCATGCCGCAGAAGGACTGTATCAGACCACCCAAACGCTCACCACGCTCACCGGCCATCAGGTACGTGTCCTGACCATTAAGCCCAAAGGCGAACGGAGTATTTTGTATTGTGGTGAGCGGCTTGATCCACTGACACAGCCCGTCACGCAACTGAGCATCCATCACAATCAATTGGTGTTGCACTAAACCCAACTGTGCCACACACCACGTTGGTCATCACGCGGATACGGCACCCGACCAAGCTTGATCCACGGCATGTGCTCACCATGAAAATCACTGGCAATCGACACCATCAAGCCATGTTCAGCAATCACCCGATCAATCATCTGCCGTGTGGCGGGTGGCTCGTTGCTAGCCGGCAGCTCAACCGCCTGCCCACCCATACGGGCAAACGCTGCGATCAAATGGCGCGTATTGGTGGCCGATAAACCATAGCGGGTCGGATGTGCCAGCACACTCACCCCACCACTCGCGGCAATCACGTCAATGGCATGTTGCATACTCATCCATGCCAAGCCCACATAAGCAGGTTTGCCTTCGGCAAGCCACCGATCAAACGCTTGTTGATGGCGCTGTACTCGACCTTGTTGTACCAACCATGTGGCAATATGCGAGCGAGTCACGCCTTCAGGACGACCATCGGCTAGCGCAACAACGGCTGACCACGGATCAGGACATTTGAGATGAGCGGCGAGTTTTTGGCAAATCTGCTCAGCGCGCTGCGCTCGAATCTGTTGTTGATCAATTAAAGCGGCACTGAGCGGCGCGGCATCCGTGATATTCAGCCCCACGATGTGCACCGCGTTGGGTTTGCTGCCTTGTGGTTTGACCCATTGCGCCGACAGCTCAACCCCACGAATCAGCCGTAGCGAGGTGCCTTGCGCGGCGTGCTCCGCCTCTGCCCAGCCATCAATACAGTCGTGGTCGGTCAAGGCCAACGCGGTGACACCCGCGCCTAGTGCAGCGCGTACCAAGTCTGTTGGTGACAAAGTCCCATCAGAAAAATGGCTGTGCGTGTGTAAATCAACAGAATACATCACCTATACTTTTGGGTGGCCTCAAGCAGTGCGCAGCCTAACACGCTTGTGACTGGCTTTAAATATTGGGCGTTTGCCCCGATCTTAGGCTTCAACTCGACACCCACCTTGATGAGCGTGCAATGAAAGCGCTGTTGGATTTTATTCCACTGATTTTGTTTTTTTACTTCTTCAAAACTGAGGGAGTGTTTCCGGCCACGCAGGTGCTGCTGATTTCCACCACGGTGGTGTATTTCCTGCATTTTGTCTTGCAAAAAGGCAAACTCGAAAAAGTCCAATGGATTACCCTATTTGCCACCATTGGTTTTGGCGGCTTGACCTTACTGATGCATGACGATGTGTTTCTACGCTGGAAATCGACGGTCATCAATTGGATTTTTGCCCTGATTTTTATTGCGGGCAACCTGATTCCAATTGGGGGAAAACCGCACAAAACCATCACTGAGCGTCTGCTTGGGCAAGCCTTTGATTTGAATCATACAGCATGGGTACGCTTGGGCTGGGTGTGGGCGGGGTTTTTCTTTGCCTTGGGTGGTTTGCACTTGTTCTTTGCCTTTGTGTTGCCCGATTGGTGGGTGGACTTCAAAGTGTTTGGTTCGATGGGCATCACCATCTTGTTTTTGATCATGAATTTTGTGTTCCTCAAAGAACACCTGCGTAAACCAGACGCCTAAGGAGATCGTCATGCCATTATTTGCGGTGATTTGTCACGACGCGCCCAACACCCTCGACAAGCGTTTGGCGATTCGCCCACGCCACTTTGCTCGTCTCCAAGCCTTGCAAGCCGAGGGTGGTTTGCTGCTGGCAGGCCCCTGTCCGGTTGACCACGATGATCCAACCCAAGGCTTTAGTGGCAGCCTATTGGTCGTCAATTTTCCTGATCGCAGCGCACTGGATGCGTGGCTGGCCGAAGAGCCGTTTGTGCTAGAAGGCGTCTACAGTCATGTCGAGGTCAAGCCGTTTCGTCAGTCACTGCCTGAGCCGGTATGAATCGCGTGCTTGCATCGATCTGGAGCCGCTGGCTGCTGCTTGGCCTGCTGAGTTTGTGCAGCGTGACGTTTGCAGCACAAACGCCTGCTGTAGATAAAGGCAAGAAAGCGGCTGCCACCCCTCAACAACAGCTCACCACGCTACAGCGTGAACTACAACAGCAAGCCATTCGCTTGGGACAGCTTGAAGAAGCCAATCGGGTGGCACTGACTCGCAACCAAGCCTTACAACTTGAAAATGACAATCTCAAGGTGCAAGTCAAGGTGTTGCAAAGTGAGCGTAGTGCACAGATGTTTTTGTATGGCGCGGCTACCCTTGGTGCTGGGGCATTGATTGGTTATCTCTTTGCCAATCATCTGAGCCGCCGTAGCCGACGTTGGTAAGCTGATGTATCCGATTGAGACTGCACAGATCGACTGGCAAACCGATCCACTTGGCGATGTTCCCATCTCTAAGCAATTTGGTGATGTGTATTTTTCGCGCGAAAATGGCCTGCTTGAAACTCGCCATGTGTTTTTAAATGGCAATGATTTGCCTACACGCCTGACTGGTCTTGCCCCTCATCAGCTGTTTATGGTGGGTGAAACCGGTTTTGGGATAGGGCTGAATTTTTTGGCCTTGTGGCAATTGTGGCGTCAAGTACGGCCAGACAACCATAGCCACCTGCATATGGTTAGTGTCGAAAAATACCCCTTAAGCCTTGCCGATTTGACCCGTGCACTACAGGCATGGCCGGAGCTAGCCGATCTGTCGGCGCAATTGTTGGCGCAGTATCCGCCTGCCGTGGCTGGCGTGCATCGACTGATTTTTGCCGATGAACGGATCAGTCTGGATTTGTGGCTCGGTGATGCCAGCGATTGCTTGCCAATGATCGAGACCCACCACCGGTTTGATGCATGGTTTTTGGATGGTTTTGCACCATCTTGCAATCCTGAGCTGTGGCAGCAACATATTTTTAGTCACATCATCCGTTTGTCTGGCATCGGGACAACATTTGCGTCGTTTAGTGTGGCAGGTATCCTCAAACAAGGCTTGCGAGCGCATGGCGTCACGGTCACCCGCCCCAAGGGTTTTGGCAAAAAGCGTGAAATGCTCAAAGCATGGTGGTCTGCACCTGACGATATGCCGTCCCTGCCAGATGCTCCTAGAACCCAACATGTCGCGGTGATCGGTGCAGGGATTGCAGGTTTGTCGATGGCGCATGCTTTGGCACGGCGTGGGCATCGGGTGACCATGATTGATCGTGATTCACCCCTTGCAGGGGCGTCAGGCAATCCACGTGCCCTACTCGCCCCCAAACTCGGTCGGATCAATACTGTGCATGAAAGCCTGCACACCATCGGCTGGTTGGCGACCACACGCTGGTGGTCGACATGGTCAGATCAGGTGATTGAGCCGACCGGTGTGGTGTGTTTATCCACCGAAAAAATGCCGATTGACTCCGAAAAACTAGCGGGTTATCCGGCTGAGGTCTGTCAGCCATTTGTCCATCACGAGCAAACTGCGTTATCCATCCCCAAAGGCGGTTTACTCAAGCCGCATGCGCTCGCCGCACAGATTTTGGCTCATCCCCATATTGCATTGATCCAAGCACAAGTTGGCACGTTGTGGCCGGATGATGCGACATGGCAGTTATTTGATCAGCAAAACAATCTCTTAGGTCAATTTGATCAGGTGGTGCTGTGTACCGCCAAAGATAGTGCGGATCTGTGTCCGCAGCTGCCCAAACTGTCATGTATTCGCGGTCAGGTGTCTTGGGCGCAGATCGACTCGGCACAATTGCCGACTCAGGCATATTCGTATGGTGGATATTGCGCACCAATGCAACACGACGGCAGCAGCCAATTGCTGTTTGGTGCGTCGTTTATCCGCCAAGATGATCAAGCCGATCTGCGGGATGCCGATCATCAGCACAATGCTGAGCTGCTTGCCGCAAGTCTGCCCGATGTCGCGCAGGCACTGCCACCACCAGCCACATGGCAAGGCCGCGCCGCCATCCGTGCACAAACCCGTGACTACTTGCCGATCGTGGGTGCTGTGCCGCATCTTGATCGGGTGTGGGTGATGGCCGGTCTAGGCTCAAAGGGTTTTTGTTTTGCCCCGATTTGTGCCGAGCTGTTGTGTGCACAGATACTTGGTGAATGCGTGCCCTTGCCTGCTCGTGTGGTCAAACAGTTGGATGTGATGCGTGCAGGGTTGTGGCGTTAGCGTTCACACAACAACCCGACTCTGTCTGACAACATTAATTGTCAACTTCTACTGAGTATGCGATAACCAAGCGCACTCACGTTTGGAAGACTCAATCATGACCACACGCATTTTGATTACCGGCGCAAACACGGGCATTGGCTACAAGACTGCCGAACACTTGGTCAAGCGCGGCGCACATGTCATTTTGGCCTGTCGTAATGCCGACAAAGCCGCAGCCGCCCAACAGCAATTACAAGCGCTCAACGCCGGTCAAGTGGATGTGATCAGTCTTGATCTCAATAGCCTTGCAGGGGTGCGTGATGCAGCCAATCGGATTGCCGATCAATACGGCTGGCTTGATGTGTTGATCAATAACGCCGGATTGTTTGCGCGTAGCCGCCAGCTGACCGCCGACGGCTTTGAGCAACAGTTTGGGGTGAACTATTTGGGGCATTTTTTGCTGACGCAGCGTTTACTGCCAGTGCTTGAGCAAGCCCCCAAAGCGCGGATTATTCATCTGGCCTCGATTGCACATTGGGCAGGTTCGATCAAACCAGAGACCTTCCGTGCCGATGGATTTTATAATCCGCTGTTTTTTTATGGTCAGTCCAAACTCGCCAATCTGTTGTTTAGCCATGCATTATCCAAAAAATTAAATGGCAGCAGTATCACCAGCAATGCCCTGCACCCTGGTGGGGTGGATTCGGATATCTACCGCGAACTGCCCAAGCCCGTTCACAAAATGATGCAGTTGTTTTTGGTACCCACCAGCCGCCCTGCCGAGTTGATTGAGCACATGGCACTGAGTCCCGCATGGGAAAACCGCAACGGTGCTTATGTCAGCGCCCATATGCCCGACTGGCAGTCGAGCCACGCCAAAAATGCAGCGCTCGCTGATCAGTTGTATGATCAGTCCTTAGACTTGGTGAAAGCCTATCTCTAACGCGCGAGCACACCGATCAACACGCCCAGCTCATCACGTTCAATCAGGCGCTGATGAGCGGCCTCATACACACTAGAAATACTGCCATCCAAATACAGTGCCTGCGCGCAGCCCAAGCCTGCAAACACTTGAGCAAACTCAAAAAAATTGACTGGTATTTCACTGATAATCAGTACCACGCGAGTGGGACTGAGCACGCCGACGCCATTACGAATCTTGCGTGACGAGGATTGAGGCTGAAATATCGGATTGATCACGCCATCAATCAACAGCATCG
>CALFYA010000092.1 GCA_937952925.1 uncultured Moraxellaceae bacterium | reverse complement strand
CAGATTGGGAAAAAATGGCTGACAGTATAGTCGCGGGCGGGGAGAAGGGCAAAAGTGATTGCGGTTTCAACGGGTGATTTCTCGTGCTACGCTTACGCACGCTTTATCTTGGATGACTAACAATGAGCAGTACTTGGACTGATACACAAACTAGCCTGATGTGGACACTATTGCCGCAAAGCTATAGCCAAAAAGACGCACAACATGCATGTGCTCAATTGAGGGTGGATGGTCATACCGATTGGCGTTTGCCTAATCTTGGCGAATTAAAGTCTTTACTGAAAGCCGAAGCAAGCTGTCCGATTGTAGGTTTAAGCAAGGGTAGCGAGTTTTATTGGACAGGCACTGCATTTGATATAGATCAATATAGTTTTTATGGTGTGAACCCACAGGGACAGCAAGACGATTTTGCTGCGACCAGTGCGCAGGCTGTTTTGGCTGTGCGTATTTCGACGCTTGACGCTGGTGTGTGGACAGATCCAAAGACAGGACTGATGTGGGCGCGTGTCAGCATCGGTCAGCGATGGGAGAATGGCAAGGCAGTGGGTGATGCACAGGGTATGAACTGGGCTGATGCTCATGAAGCTGCCCGTAATTACCGTTTGGCAGGTTTTAAAGACTGGCGGCTGCCTAATCTTGAGGAGCTAAAGAGTATTGCTCTAACTGGTCAGGCTGGCACTAACGCCCCACAAGGTGTTTTACTGCTTCCATCTGCTAATAATTATCAAGTTTATTGGTCGGCGTCTCCCGGTGCGGGCAACGATAGCATCGCGTTGTTCGTGAACTTATACAACGGCGGTACGTACAACGGCAATAAGAACTCTAACTACTACGTTCGAGCGGTTCGCGCAGGTCAGTAATGTGAGCGTAGCGTTTTTTGGCTTTTAAAAGGCTGGGCAGATTGCTGTATTTTTGGGACTGACATAAAAAAGCACCTCCTCTGCCTTTGGCATCTCCTCCTTCATAAGGAGGAGAAAAAAGCACAAACTCTTGCCCCTTTCCCTTTTAAAGGGGAAGGCTGGGATAGGGTGCTTTTGGGAATATAAGTCGAGTAGGGTGCGCTGTGCGCACCAAATCGCTAACAAGGTGCGCACAGCGCACCCTACACCTGCTTACTCCACCAGCAACTGCCGCAAAAACGCCAACTGATAGCCCAAATTGACGCTCAAGCACGGCTCAAAATACGGCTCAAAATGACCAGCATCAAGGGTTTTGTATTGCAAATACGGATTGTTCCATCGCTCAATCTTTTGTGCCGAAAACGGTGCCACACTATCACGCGAGCCACCGAGCAGTAGCGTTTGCACTTTGATGTGTTTGAGCTTTTTAAACGGACGATACAGACCAATATTCAAAATCGAACGCGCCGTCACTCGATTGTCGTAGCGATCAGTATTGGCGACACCGGCTTGCTGCATACCCCGCATCAACACGCTGTACGCATCGTCGCGGTTCATGGTGGCAAACTCACCTTCAGGCGCAACCACCGGAATATAGGTTGGTGCGCTAAAGGGAATCAGATCTTTAAATGCACTTGAAAAAAGTTTAGGCATTTGCATCAGCGGCGTTGCGAGCAGTGCATCTCGACCATCCAACATCGGCACTTGCGCAATCAGCCCAAGTAATGATGGATGCTCTGCCGCCAATTCCACCGCATGCCCACCACCAAACGAGGTTCCCCACAGTACAATTTTGCGTGGATCGACTTGAATCTGAGATTTCAGATGCGACAACGCCGCATCAGCATCGCGCACCCGTTGCCACGGATTGATTTGATTTCGCGGTAAGCCTTGGCTGTCGCCCCAAGTCGCATAATCAAAAGTCATCACCGCAAATCCAGCATCCAAAAACGCCTGATAAAACGGCGTGGTCAACGCATCTTGAATGCCACCCCAACCATGCATCATCAAAATGGCGGGCAGGTTGCGCGCCTCAGGATCGGTCACATACAGATTGGCGGCGCATTGCACTCCGCTTGAGATGAATTGCGAGGGAATACGGGCAGCAGACGACAAAAACATAAATCAGCCTCAAACGAGCAGGGATGATGGGGCGGCGAGTCACTTATCTTGAATGACATTCAAGAAGATAATACAACCACCATCATCCTGCAAGCCTGATGTCTTAATCGGCTGAAAAATAAGACACTATGATAGGGAGAGTAGGGTTTGGCAGATCTGCCGTTTTTGTATAGTCGATAACGGATGCACCAACATGCCTTCAATACTAAATGTCCAAATCAACATCAAGCTGTCGATTTTTTCGGGGCTGATGCCCAGTTGTTGTAGCTCAAGACGCGTGAGCGAGTCGGTCATTTGATGAAAACGTTGATGCCATGCATCAATCTCCGCTGAAATGCTGCTGCGGGTATGCACCACACTGACCAATTTACCGGCGGCTTCAAATTGCTCAACCACCCACATCAACCGATCAACAGGGTGATCAAATTGACGTGTGAGATAGTCTTGCATGCGAGTGGTCAGCTCAGCGTTGAGCACCGCCACCAACACTTCATCTTTGTCTTTGAAATACCAATAAATGGTATTGGGAGCGATACTTGCCGCTTTGGCTAAGCGGCTCATCGAGGTGGCTTCATAACCCTCTTGCAAAAATAAGTGTCGTGCGGCGTCGATGATTTCGCTACATTTCTCCTCACGGTCTTGCAGGCGTTTATTGCGCGCCATAGACAACTCTCACAACAACAAGTGTTGCTATTGTGGCGGATTTGCTGCCCAACAGCCAGATCGACATGCCCAGAGGATAATCATGAGTCTGCCCGCCCAACCGTTGATTGAACGCCTACGTCTGCAAGGCGAGTGTGATTTGCCCAAAGCGGCATGGTCGGATGAGCTTGAGGAGCAGATTCGTATCGGCTTATCTGAAGAAGAGCGAGGTCGTTTGGTTGTTGATATACGGGATGATGTGGTTCGTTTGATCCTTAAAAATCAGTCTGTGGTCAGCGTGAGCCATCAGCCGATCACCCCCAGCGAGGTTTATCCTCATCGACCTTTTTGGCAAAAAGTCTTACCGGTGTTTTTATTGGGGATTGTCTATTTTGTGTTGGCCTATCTGACCGGCGAGCACTATGAAAAACTGGTGTCGGGGAGTTTCTTGTTGGTATTGCCGACGTTGCTTGGTGCACTGTTAGCCTATGCAGCCAACTACCAGCAACCCGTTGCGTTTGGCAAAGTGGCCTTGGCAACGGTGGTCTTTATGGCAGTGTGTATTGGTATTTCGGCGGTAGCACTGCGTGAAGGGGTGATTTGTATCATCATGGCGTCACCGTTGTTATTTGGCGGGATGCTGATTGGTGCGGCACTGATGCACAGCTTATGCCGATGGCTGTGGAAGCCTTACAAAGTCGTCTATTCGCTGGCGCTTGTACCATTTTTGCTGATCGTTGCGCCTGAGTCGCGCACCGACGATATCGGTCATGCTCAATCGACGGTGCTGATCAACGCCACACCTGCGCAGATCTGGCAGCAAATCAACCATGCTGACGCGATTGAGCCTGCTGAGATGAAAGATGCACTGGCCTACAACATTGGTGTGCCCTATCCCATCTCAGGGATTACTAAGCACACGCCCGAGGGCTTGATCCGCTATTCGACATGGCAAAAAGGCATACAATTTGAGGAAATCATCCAAGACTGGCAGCCCAACCAATATGTGCGCTGGACGTATCGCTTCCGCCCTGATTCGGTGCCCAAAGGTGCACTCGATGATCATGTCACCATCGGCGGCAAACATTTTGATTTGCTCGATACCGCCTATCGACTCACGCCGGTTAATGCGCATCAAACCCAGCTTGCGATCAGTGTGCACTATCGGGTGAGCACTGATCTGAATTGGTATAGTGGCAGATGGGCAGACGAGTTGATTGGTGATTTTGCCCATGTCATTTTGGATTTTTATAAAGTGCGCAGTGAGCAAGCCAACACCAGAGCAAGCACATGAGTGCATGGGCACTGCTGGATGCCATGCTGCCACAGCTGACCGCAGATGAGCGTGACATGCTCCAACAGCGTTTTGCCCATCTGACCCGCCAAACGTGGGAGAAGGGCAGCTATTTGTGCCACGAGCGCCAGCCGTTTGCACAGATGGTGCTGATTGAGCGCGGGCTGATTCGTAGCTTTTATATCGACGATGATGTCGAGGTCAATTTACGCTTTTTGTGTGACGGTAGCTTGGCGGTGCCGTTTGCCGCCCTTGCACAAGCATGGATTGCGCCCCAAAGCCGCTTGCTTGCCACCGAAACTTTGCAGTGTGTGACTCGGGTGACGGGATACGTCCTGCCAGTTCACAGCTTGCTTGATCAAGTGGCTTTTCCTGAGTTTGAACGCCTGCGCACCGAAATGGCGGCGCGGCATTATGTGTCGATGGAGCAGCGCTTGCGGATGATCCAGCACCAACGCGCGATTGAGCGTTACCGTAAATTCTTGGCATGGATGCCTACGCCAATTGTGCAAGACATGCCCAGTTTTCACATCGCCTCGTATTTGGGCATCACGCCTGAAGTCTTAAGCCGCGTCAAACAACAGCTCAAAACCGAGGGACATTGACAAAAATCAAGGTATCCCGCTGCGCACTGGATTAAGCTGGTGACAAGGACAACAAACCACAGGCCATCTTGATGAATACATTATTGTTAAAGCCGATGATTGCCATGATGGGCGTCACCGCAGGCGTGTGGGTCACATTGTATGCCAAACGTCTGCCGTATCTGCTCAAGCATAACATTGACCCACAAAGCATCCGCACGGCGGAGTTGATGCAAGCTGCATTGCCCGAAGCGGTGCATTATCCTTCTTATAATTTTCGCAATTTGTTTGAGTTGCCGGTGCTATTTTATGGTTTGTGCTTGGCGGCTACGCAGCTTCAGTTGCAATCACCATTGCTGGTGCAGTTGGCGTGGGCGTATGTAGTATTGCGGGCGATCCACAGCACCATTCACTGCACTTACAATCGGGTGACTCACCGCTTTACGGCGTATGCGCTATCGAGTGTGGTGCTGTGGGGCATGCTAGGTTTAGTCGCAGTTGAGGTCTGGCAACACTGATGGTCTAATAAGGCTGCGCGACAGGATTGAGAGTTTCCATGCTGACCATCTATGGCATCAAAAATTGCGACACCATGAAAAAGGCTGTTGCCTTGCTAGATCAGCAAGGGCTGAGCTATCAGTTTTTTGATTATAAAAAACAAACGCCAACGGCTGAGTTGCTGCAATCGTGGATTGATCAGCTTGGCTTAGATACAGTGCTCAATCAACGCGGCACCACATGGCGCAAATTGACCGATGCGCAAAAAGCCCAAGCCGCAACAGTGGAAGGTGCAATCGGCTTGATGATGGCGCAGCCAAGCATGATCAAGCGTCCAATCCTGCACAGCGAACATGTGCTGATTTGCGGGCTGGACGAGACTCGCTACCAAGCCTTGTCAAAGTAAGAAAAAATGATCCCGAACGCACATTAAAAAAAGTCCGGCGCAAGGCCGGACAGGAGAGTATCGCAATTAATAAGGGTTTTTGTGGACTGAAGCGTTGGGCATCACCAGCCACAAAATCAAGTAGATTATAAAACCGGGCACCGCAGCACTAAACACCGACACCAGCACAAAAATGACACGCAGCAGGTTAGGGCTCCAGCCATAACGCTCTGCAATCCCCCCCATGACTCCAGCAATCATACGGTGCTGGCGTGAACGGACTAGGGCGGACATATTCAACTCCTCGGGTAGCAACCCATCAATAGATTCGGCCGATGTGGCATGTCGCACAGTGGTTTAGGAGAGTCACAATTGCACACCTCATCGGTAGATTCACTATGCAAAAAAAGTAGCTAACGTTATAGCGGTGTTTGGTAAGTAGTGTGCAAGGTATGTGTATCTCTGTGAGGTGCCGTGTGTGTTCTTGGGAGATCGCTGTAAGAGCCTCTCGTTTTTTAAAATCAAAGCCCGATATGATAAAACCCTGCGTGTAAAATCGTCTGTGCTGTGCCGTTTGGCATTGATGTAAGGACAACGTTGGTTTGCCAACAGGTCACCACTCACGAGGAGGAATGCCAGACGATACGTATTGATGTTGAGGTGTAGACGTGGATCATAAATGGTTGATGGGTGTTTTATGTGTGGGTGTGCTCGGTGCACAGTCGGGGAAGCCCCCTGTGTCGCAGCCTGCACCAGCCCTCCGTGTTGCTGCGCCCCAAGCCGTGTCTGACTATGGTTATTCGCCAGTGTTTGCCGCGCGTTATGTAGGCAGCTATCAGGGAAATACGCCATTGTGTGCAGGGCAAACCCGCGTAGATTTGTATCGTGGGGGAGAGTTGATGTGGCAATGTGCGGCAGCACCCGACCAATGGCAAACGGGTACGTGGCAAACCAATCAGCAGGGACGTGCATTGCGGTTAAATGCTGATCAAGTGGTGGAGGTGCAGCCCAGTGCAGAGGGATTACGTGGGCGTACACCGACAGGCCAAACCATTGATTTGGTGGTGATGGCGAATACGACCCTTTAAAGTAAGTGATCAAAGCGAAAAAAGGAGGCCGTAGCCTCCTTTTTTACATCGGATTGCTTAGTTGAATGCGAAGTGCTCAATAT
>CALFYA010000091.1 GCA_937952925.1 uncultured Moraxellaceae bacterium | reverse complement strand
TGATTGGTAATAAAGGCATCAATAAAGTCGAGTTTCATGGTCGATTGCCAGCATTAACCGTGGTCTTTGATCCAGATGATTAGCCAAAACATGTGGCTAAGCAACAACATTACGCTCAAAAGCCGCCAGAATCCTACCGACGAGCGAGTCAGCAATGGCTGACGGCTTACTGCCAAAGTCGGACTCGGGCGCTCAAGGTCACTGAGCCAATCGGCCAAATCGCTATAGCGCCGCTCAGGACTCAAATGCATTGCGCGTTGGAGTGCTGCATCCATCCACACCGGCACATGCGGATTGTGGTGATAGGCAGGCGTGTACACCAAATCGGCAAAATTGGCCTGTTGATGGCGATGATGATAATCCGCGCCATACGGCATCTGTCCGGTCAACAGTTCGTACAAACTGACCGCCAAAGCAAATTGATCTGCACGCTCATCAACCGGTTGATTCAGTGCGTATTCGGGCGCGGCGTATTCGAGCGCGCCGGCCTTGGGCGCAGTATCCACTTGGCTGGCCACCCATGCACTGCCCAAATCAATCAACTTGAGCCGACCATCGGGCAACACAATAAAATTATCGGGCTTGATGTCTTGATGGCGCATTTCACGGCGATGCAGTGCGCGTAGGGCGCGAATCGCAGGCCGCGCAAACCGAATCAGCTCTTGCACTGCGGCATCAGGATGTTGCTGCCGCCACACCCGCAAATTACAGCCCGACAAATACTCTTGTACCAAATATAAAAACTGTCGCTCAGCTGGCGCAGGGTAGCTTTGCACCACATCAGGGTGGTCAATCCGTTGTCCCATCCAGTCTTCACGCATAAAGGCTTGTAATGCAGTGTCGTCTTGGGCGAGCTGGGGTGAGGGGGCTTTGAGCACCACATCCACACCATCGGCTTCACGAATGGCGTGATATACCGTGCTGCGTGCGTTCACATGCAATTCACGCACAATCCGAAACCCATCAATCCGATAGCCGGCTTCCAAATAATCAGGCAAGGGGGGCAAATGGTGATCAATCGGCTGTACATCATGGGGGTCAGGGCTAACCGCTTGAACATCTAGAACGACAGCACTTTGATTATCGAGGCTATTTTGTCGATTGGCGGTATCAAACAGTTGATCAATCAGCAATTGCGGGTCGCTATGGCGCAGCAGGGTGGTGAGTTGCTTGGTGGCAATCACGCCATGAATGCCATCGGTGGTCAGCAAAAAGCGATCACCCACTTGCACATCGACTTCGATAAAATCGACATCGACGCGGCCATCCATCCCCAGTGCACGGGTGAGTTGTGATTCGCCCATGCCCCGAATCACATGATCTTGGGTCAAGCACTCCAGCTGCCCTTGGCGCATCCGCCATACCCGACTATCACCCACATGGAAAATCGACGCGGTACAGCCTTGCAGTACCAACACACTCAAGGTGGTCAAATGACTATTGTGGATCTGGTGCAGATAATGTTGATTTTGTCCGGCCAGCCAACGATGCAGCCCTTCAATCACCCGATAACCCGCCGTGCGGATCGACCAATATGGATCAGTCGAAAAAAAATCACGGCAAAAGCCTTTGGTGGCGATCACCGCCGCTTCATCGGCACATTTGGCAATCCGAAGACCATCGGCAATGGCAGCAATCGCAATCCGCTCACTGCGGCCTTGTCCTTGAGGAAGATGGACACACACCGCGTCTTGGTTCATCGGTTTGACGCCCGCTTCACTGCGGCTGATAACAGCAACCCGTAACGGCATGATCCATACAATCAACATTCAGAGGGTCTCGAACTTAACATGTTCTCCCAGAAAAAACCGTCGATTTGCCCACGAAAACTGCAAAAGATCAGCCAATTGAAACTGCAAACAGCATACAAACATCCGTTGAAGCAGAAGGGCTTTCAGGGCAAGATTTGGGCAACCCAAAGACCGGATGTCGTGTGTATGACTACAGATACTGCCTTTGCTGCGCCAGCCAATTTGGGCGTCGCAGTCTATGCCAGCAATGCCGATGCGATTGGCAACACCCCATTGGTACGACTCAACCGGATCATGCCGCAAGGCGTGACGGTACTGGCTAAAATCGAAAGCCGTAATCCAGCCTTTTCGGTCAAATGTCGGATTGGTGCCGCCATGATTGCGGATGCCGAAGCACGCGGCGTACTCAAAGCCGGTATGACCATTGTCGAGCCGACCAGCGGCAATACCGGTATCGCCTTAGCGTTTGTAGCGGCGGCCAAGGGTTATGCGTTGACCTTGACCATGCCAGCAAGTATGAGCCTTGAGCGCCGCAAAGTGCTCAAAGCCTTGGGCGCACAGCTGGTCTTGACCGATGCTGCACTCGGCATGAAAGGCGCAGTCGATGAAGCCCAGCGCCTCAAAGACAGTGCTACAGCACAGTATTTTTTGCCACAGCAGTTTGAAAACCCTGCCAATCCTCAGATTCACGTCGAGACCACAGGCCCTGAAATTTGGCAAGCCACCGGCGGCCAAGTCGATGTGCTGGTGGCCGGTGTGGGGACAGGCGGCACCATCAGCGGCATTTCGCGTTATTTTGAGCAAATCCAAGGCCAAGCCCTGCACAGTGTAGCGGTCGAGCCTGCCGAGTCTCCGCTGATCACTCAAGCGCGTGCTGGTGAGCCGCTCAAGCCTGCGCCGCACAAAATCCAAGGGATTGGTGCCAACTTTTTGCCCAAAAACCTCGATTTGAGCTTGGTCGATGAAGTGCAGCCGGTGGTGAGTGCCGATGCGGTGGCATGGGCGCGGCGTGCCATGACCGAAGAAGGCATTTTGTGTGGCATTTCGTGTGGGGCGGCACTTGCAGCAGCAGCACGAGTGGCTGAGCGAGCCGAGATGCAAGGTAAAACCATCGTGGTGATCTTGCCCGATTCCGGCGAGCGCTACCTCAGCTCCGTACTGTTTGAAGGCTTATTTGGTGAGCAGGAGCAAGGATAAGTGGCAAAGATTAGTATTGCCATTTATTGCATGATGGCGGCGAGTTTGCTGCCGTTTGTGTGGATGTGGATTGCCAAAATTGCGGGTGGCTTTCGTGCCAGTGACAATGCCAATCCCCGAGCGTTTTTAGCCAATACCACTGGACTTGCCGCCCGCGCCAATGCCGCCCAAGCCAATAGCTTTGAAACACTGCCCGTGTTTTTGGCAGCCGTGTTGATCGCTGAATATCTGGTGGTGCCGCAAGGTGTGGTCAATAAATTGGCGATGGCTTATGTGGGGCTGCGTGTGTTGTATGGTTTGGCCTATTTGGGCAATTGGTCATCGTTTCGCTCCGTGGTGTGGACGGTTAGTTTTGCCTGTCCCATTTTGCTGTTCATTTTAGCGGCACGAGTCGGATAGTACACATTGTGCAATTCGACTTGTGGAGAGTGAGATTCTTTGCGCAAGAGTCTTTATAATCAGCCAGTTTTTCTGTCGAGAGTTTGCGATGAGCTACAACAACATTCCTCCAGGTAAAGATGCACCCCATGACATTTATGTCATCATCGAAATCCCTGCCAACCAAGACCCGATCAAATACGAAATCGACAAAGACTCCGATGCGTTGTTTGTCGATCGTTTTATGGGTACCGCGATGTTTTATCCAGCCAACTATGGCTATGTACCCAACACCTTGTCAGAAGACGGTGATCCGCTCGACGTGCTGGTGGTGACCCCATATCCAGTACAAGCCGGTTCGGTGATTCGCTGCCGTCCGGTGGGCAAGCTCAACATGGAAGACGACGGCGGTATTGATGCCAAGCTCGTTGCCGTGCCACACGAAAAGCTGACCCCGCTGTACAAAGACGTGCAAGAGTACACCGATCTGCCTGAGCTGCTGATCAAGCAGATCGAGCATTTCTTTGCTCACTACAAAGACCTCGAAAAAGGCAAGTGGGTCAAGCTGTCGGGCTGGGAAGGCGCAGACGTGGCCAAAGCCGAAGTGCTCAAGTCGATCGAAGCTGCCAAAAAGTAAGATCGTGGTGATCTGAGAAACCCCGCTTCGGCGGGGTTTTTTTGGCCTATTGATGGGGTGAATGTGTATCACCAATGCGCCTTTTTGGGGAGCGTGCACCATCTGTTGGCGCAGGTTTGCCACCTTTTGAATCCCATCTTGAATACAAGTTGTGAGTGCAAAATAAGCAGTAAAAAAGTCATGACATTGAAATATATGAAAAAAAAGTTGGCACGCTTGTTGAATTAACGCTTATGACTGCGCAGATACGCGTTTTTTGAATCATGCGATTCGTTCTTGGGGAGCACGCATAATGAAAGCTGTAATCAAAAGTCTGGTTGCCGGTTTGGTCTTGTGTAATGCGGCAGCCTATGCAGATGCACCAGCGTCCGATCATACCGTGACCGGTTATGTGGGAGTGTTGTCGAGCTACAACCTGCGTGGCATCACCAATGCACCAGAGTCTGATACCCCTGCATTGCAAGGTAGCATCGACTACAGCCATAGCAGTGGTTTTTATGCGGGTTACTGGTTTTCGACCCTGAGCTACTCCTACACCAGCCTCAACAGCAAAGTCGAAGCAGACGACAGCAAAAAATCGTTAGAAAGTGACTTTTATGCCGGTTACAAAGGCAAAGTCGGCGATTTGGGCTATCAAATTGGCGGTACCGTTTATTACTACTATCCAGGTTAGGAGTCGACCGGTTACGAAACCATGTTGGGTCTGACCTATGGCAGCTTTGGCCTGACCGCCCAAACCATTTTAAATGACGTGACCTTCAGTAACGCAGGCGATACCTACTTTGTGGCGAGCTACACCAAACCCTTGCCCAAAGACTTCACCTTTACTGGCAAATTGGGCACCTATCTCTACACCAAAGATGGCGAATTCATTAAAGAAACCAAAGACTCTGAAGAGTTTGGCTTCCGTCACCTGATCTTGGGTGTGACTCATCCCTTGTCGGCCACTGGTGCCACCATGGGCTTGGACTTCATCATCGGTGGTGATGACCGTGTTGGCGTCAAGCAAGACAACAAACTGGTCGCCTCGGTTTCGATGGCATTCTAAAAAACGCTCCATGACCAAAATAACAGGAGTTTCGTATGCTTAACCGTCGTCATCTGATCACTGGTGCGCTTGCGGCAAGTGTCGCACTCACCACCGGCATGGCACAGGCCGCCGACACCATCAAAGTGGGGATTTTGCACTCGCTGTCGGGCACTATGGCGATCTCGGAAACCTCGCTGAAAAACACCGCGTTGATGACCATTGAAGAAATCAATGCCAAAGGCGGCTTGCTCGGTAAAAAACTCGAGCCTGTCGTGGTTGATCCAGCCTCCAACTGGCCGTTATTTGCTGAAAAAACCCGTCAATTGCTGACCAAAGACAAAGTTGATGTGATTTTTGGTTGCTGGACATCGGTATCGCGTAAATCGGTATTGCCCGTAGTCGAAGAGCTCAACGGCTTGCTGTTTTATCCGGTTCAATATGAAGGCCAAGAGCTGTCGCAAAACGTGTTTTATACCGGTGCTGCGCCCAACCAACAAGCGATTCCTGCGGTGGAATACTTGATGAGCAAGCAAGGTGGCGGTGCGAAGCGTTTTGTGTTGCTCGGTACCGACTATGTGTATCCGCGCACCACCAACAAGATTTTGCGTGCATTCCTCAAATCCAAAGGCATCGCAGAGTCTGACATTGACGAGGTGTACACCCCATTTGGTCACAGCGATTATCAAACCATTGTGGGCAATATCAAAAAGTTTTCGGCAGGCAAAAAGACTGCGGTGATTTCTACCATCAATGGCGATTCCAACGTGCCATTTTATAAGGAGCTGGGCAACCAAGGTCTAAAAGCCTCGCAAGTCCCTGTCGTCGCCTTCTCGGTCGGTGAGGAAGAGCTACGTGGTATCGATACCAAACCTTTGGAAGGACACTTGGCGGCATGGAACTACTTCATGTCGGTGAAAAACCCGACCAATGCGGCGTTTATCAAGAAATACCGTGCATGGGCGACCGCCAACAAAGTGCCCAATGCTGCGACAGTGGTGACCAACGACCCGATGGAAGCCACCTACGTCGGCATGCAGATGTGGGCGCAAGCAGTCAAAAAAGCCGGTACCACCAAAGTGGATGCAGTGCGTAAAGCGATGGCCGGTCAGACCTTTGTCGCCCCATCGGGTTACACCCTCACGATGGATGCCAAAAACCATCACCTACACAAACCCGTCATGATTGGGGAAATCCGTGGCGACGGTCAGTTTGACGTCGTCTACAAAACCCCAAAAACCATCCCCGCGCAGCCGTGGAGTCCGTACATTCCCAAGTAAGGGAGTGGGCGACGGGAGCATGATCATCCTGGGGTCATGCTCCCCAAGCTTTTCTCAAATCATGAGTTGTTAGAGGAGCGTGCCATGTCGGCGTGGATGGTGACGTTCAGCGCGTCCGTGTTATGTTGTTATACGTTGCTTGGTGGGGTGACCGCACAGGCAGCAGAAGATCCGATCATGGCGGCTGCAATGGCCACCAGTGTTGAGCAAATTCCAACGATATCAGCAAGTCCTCCAGTCGCGACCAGTGCGGTAGCGCAGTTTGTCCAAGGTGATTTTGATACCCGTAGTCAACTGTTACAAACATGGCCAGATTCGCCAGA
>CALFYA010000090.1 GCA_937952925.1 uncultured Moraxellaceae bacterium | reverse complement strand
CCTTGTCTGGCACGATTTTGCCAAGCAACGCGGCTCACGCATGAAATGTCAACAGCCCCTAGTTGTGTGCAGGTGGTCGGCGGTAGGTGACAGTCATACCGCCCCACTTGACAGATTTTGTGAAGCAGTGCTCATATCAATCACGAATGTCGGTTCAAGGAGCGAGCCATGTTGTTGATGTTGGGACTGTTGTATCAGGCGTGGCAGTGGTCGGGTCGCCAGCGCTATCGATGATTATTTTTTGTACAAATCGTCTTGAATGTAGCTTAAAAATTTAAGGCTGGCAATCCCCCATTGTAAGGGAGGTTGCCGTCTGATCTGGCTTTCACTTTGTCATCTGTGTCCTTTAAGCTGATGGAATTGACTAGGGTCAACATCGAATAAAGGAGTCAACATCATGGCAATTATCAATCTCACCGACAACGATGATTCAGTGGCGTATAGTGGCAGCACCAGCGGTGCGCCAATCAGTCAGCCGTTCCCCTTTTCGCCATCTGTCCCCTTTGCCTACGATGGCTATAGCGATTCAGGCACTCAATACAACTATGTTGCTGATGTGGCACAAGTGGTTTCTGCCCTTAAAGGTAATGACATCGTTGATGCTGGTCAGCTCAATGATCAGGTGTATGGTGGGCTAGGCACAGACACCTTATATGGCGGTGATACCATTGCTGGTCAAAATACCACAGGATTGACCCGTTATTACTATCGCACCGAATATCAAGAACAATATGTTGAAGTGTATGACCCCGAAACCGACAGTTATCACTATGAATTGGTGCTGGTGCCCTTTGAGTCGACGGCAGGTTATTTGTACTACAACATGACCACATCACAAGTGGTGTTGGGTGGGGATGATCTGCTGTCTGGGGGGAGTGGTGATGACAGTCTGTATGGTGGGGATGGTCATGACGAGCTACTGGGTGCAGCAGGCACTGATAGCTTATATGGTGGGCAATCGGTTGCTGCACATACCAACACCACGCTGAGCTTCTCGATTGAAGACAGCAGTAACCCCGACAACAACAGCTCGCACTACACCTCTGACACCACAACCCAAGTGATACAGGGGGGCAACGACACCTTATCTGGACATACCGGCAATGATTATTTGGATGGTGGCGATGGGGATGATCTGATTCAAGGAGGGGATGATCATGATTATTTGTATGGTGGATCATCTACTCGTGTGGTCAATCAAACCGACCACAACGTCAATACCACCACGGCCTACAACAGCACCATTGAAAGCACCAACATTTCAGCCTCTATTTTGGTGAGTGGGGGGGCAGATCAGCTGTATGGTGATGCAGGCAACGATTTTATTTATGCAGGAGATGGCAACGACCATGGCTATGGCGGAGAGGGCAACGATGATCTAGATGGTGGATCGGTTGGCATATGGATGAGTACCACCGCCACCAATACCTCATCCAACACCACGGATTACACCAGCGGTTATCACAATTCGATTTACACCACCAACTCGACCGACAGCCAGTTGATCGTCTCCGGTGGCGATGACGTGCTGTATGGCGGTGCTGGCGATGACACCATCAACGGTCAAGATGGACACGATCAGTTGTATGGAGAGGCTGGGATCGACAATATGTTTGGGGGGTCGGGGATTGTGGTGTACACCACCCTCACCAACGTCGCGAACTACTCCGATAGCTTTTCATCTAGCAACTATACCGATTCTTATGGTCAGTCCACCTATGTATATGGTGGCAACGACCAGCTGTATGGTGGATTAGACAATGATTATCTCGATGGCGTGGATGGGGATGATCAGTTGCACGGTGGCATGGGGGATGATCTGATTTATGGCGGTTTTATGGGCGTGATCCAGCTGTCTTATAGTGAGTATCACTATGGACAAGACAGCTCGACGGGCGCTTACAACGAAACCACCAGCAGTCATTATGAGCAAATCTATATTGCTGGCGGCAATGACCAACTCTACGGTGATGAAGGGGCAGATACCCTGCTCGGTCAAGATGGCAACGATACCCTGTATGGCGGCAACGACAATGACACGTTGTATGGCGGTGATGGTGGCACTTATACCTTGTCTTCTATGAGTCCAGAAGGCGTGCCAACCGACACGCTCTGGGTCGTGTCTGGTGGCAACGATCAATTGTATGGTGATGCGGGTGCCGATAGCCTGTTTGGGGGCGATGGCAATGATCGACTCGATGGAGGAGCAGACGCCGATCAAATGACGGGTGCACTCGGCAACGATACTTATGTGGTGGATCACGCGGGTGATGTCGTGACCGAACAAAACGGTCAAGGACTCGATACAGTCGAATCAGCTATCGATTACACCTTGGGCGCAGCAGTTGAAAACCTACGCCTGACAGGGCTTGCGATCTTACAAGGCACCGGTAATGGTTTAAATAATGTGTTGACCGCCAATGGCGTGGGTAGTCGCCTCAATGGTCTAGGGGGGAACGACCGTCTACAGGGCAGTATTGGACATGATGAGCTGTATGGTGGATCTGGCAACGATGAGGTCTATGGCGGCTTTGGCAATGACTTACTTGATGGTGGTGATGGCACCAACATCCTACAAGGTGGAACGGGCGATGATCGCTATGTGATCAACAGTGCTGCGGATGCAGTGACTGAGCAAAGCAATCAAGGTCTTGATATTGTACAAACGCGGATTGATTATGTGCTCGGTGCGCATTTGGAGCATTTGCAGTTGCTGGGCACCAGCGCACTCAACGGTGCAGGCAACGAACTAGACAACACCATCACCGGCAATGGCGCAGCCAATAATCTGACCGGCAAAGACGGTAACGACATTTTGTTTGGTGGCGGCGGTACCGATACCCTACGCGGTGGTTTTGGCCAAGACTATCTCGATGGTGGTGCGGATGCCGATATCATGTTTGGATCATTTGGCGACGATACGTATATTCGCAATCATTTGTCTGATGTGATTACCGAGTTTGATGGGCAAGGCATCGATACGGTTGAAACCGCACTGTCGTACACCCTGACCGATTTTGTCGAGAACCTGACCCTCAAAGGGGTTGGTAACTTGACGGGGGCAGGTAACGGCCTTGCCAACATCATCATCGGCACCAGTGGCAACAACGTGTTGAGTGGCTTGGATGGTGCAGACACGCTGTATGGTGCAGCAGGTGCAGATCGTTTGGACGGTGGCTTGGGCATTGATCAGATGATCGGTGGGATTGGTGATGATGTGTATGTCCAAGATCATCTCAATGACGTGATCACTGAGCTTGCCAATGAAGGCATCGACACGGTTGAAAGTAGCGTCAATAGCATCTTGACGGCAAACGTTGAGCATCTGATCTTGACCGGCGCGGCGCTCACAGGTGTGGGCAATGACTTGGCGAATACCCTGACTGCCAACCATGCCGGCAATCAATTGTCTGGTTTGGCTGGCAATGATCTGCTGATGGGCGGCAATGGCAGTGATCGGCTCGACGGTGGCACAGGCGTCGATGAGATGCGGGGTGGTTTGGGCGATGATGTGTATGTGCGCGATAGCAGCTCAGATGTGATTGTCGAGTTGGCTGATCAAGGCATCGACACGGTTGAAAGTAACCTCAGCATGATTTTGGGCGATCATCTGGAAAATCTCACCCTCACAGGGACAGCTGCCGCCAATGCCAATGGCAACAGTCTCGCCAACGTGCTGCGCGGCAACACTGCCGCCAACTTGATGGATGGCAAAGCAGGCAACGACACCCTAATTGGTGGCCGTGGCAATGACACCTACAGCATGAAACGCGGTTACGGCCAAGATTTGGTGATTGATAGCGATGCGACGGCAGGCAATCTGGATCGGGTGCTGTTTGGGGGCTTGATTGATGCTGATCAATTGTGGCTCACCCAAACTGGCAATGATTTGCTAGTGAGCATTATTGGCACCACAGACTCGATCCGGATCAAAGGCTGGTATCAAGCCGATGCGTCACAAGTGGAGCAGTTGGTGTTGTCCGATGGTCGCACGCTGACCGACAACAATGTGCAAAATCTGGTCAACGCGATGGC
>CALFYA010000089.1 GCA_937952925.1 uncultured Moraxellaceae bacterium | reverse complement strand
GTGATGGTTATACAAAGAAAACTCAAAAGAAAACAACAAAGAGAATTCCACCACTTTTGATGAAAAAACCAGCAGAGCACCCCGTAGGCACCGCACAACCGACCCACCCTATCCCCAATGAAGCACAACTCGCTCAGATTCCAGCCGATCAACTGTTGCTGTGGAAACAACTACGGCTTGCCAAACTCGATATTGCCCCTACCGATCCACGTCTACGCGAGTGGCTGAGCAAAAATATGGTCAAATCGGTGACTCAAGCGGTGCTCAACTTTACTGATCGCTGTTGGCATACCCCTGAGCAACTGGCAATCACCCCACCATGTGGGAGGTAGCAGGGTCAGCTGGGGGTCATTGGGCAATCCGCGACAGATCAGAGACCAACAGCAAGAAAAAAGCGAAATCCCAAGCTCACGATTTGGTTAAACAGATGTTTTTCCAATGTTGATCTAGGATGCCGACCAGTTCTTTTTGCATGTTCAAACTGACTTTTGCATAAATTGAGGTGGTACTAATTGACTGATGTCCAAGCGCATGCTGCACCGATTCAAGCCGTGCACCTGCAATCAGACTATGTGTCGCAAAGGTATGCCGTACACCATGACAGGTGAGTTGACGAATTTGATCGGCCAAATACGGATCAACACAATCTTTGGCACAGGCCACGGTCATTTTTTCAAACAAATAGCCGATATTTCGCTCGCTAATCGTTTGATTTTCATGGCGTAAATTCATGAGTAAGGGACGTGAGTCGTCTGGTGTGGGGAGTGCCGTCCAGCCCAGTGCCAACCGATAGCGTTGTAGCTCTTGCAACAAAAATTCGCCCACCACCACATGATGTTGGCGCTGACCTTTGATGGTCACACTCAGCATCCATTGACCTTGTCGCCGATAAAATTGACTCATATGAGCCGAAGCAATCGAAGAGCGGCGTAGGCCACTGTGATACAGCAAAGCGCACATCCAACGATTGCGCACGGCGAGCAGGTGTTTTTCGGGAGTGAGCGAGAGGTGTTCTTGATAGATCAGCCATTGCCAAAAGATCCGCCATGCATCTGGTTCCAAGCCTTTGTCTACATTGGTGTGTTGCACCATAATTTTACGACTCACCGCAACGGGATTTTGCGATAAATAATCGGCGTTCTTCAAATAGTTGTACAAGCTATTGATGACGGTACGGCTATAGGCAATTGAACGAGCACTCAGCGCACCACGCAACAAGCGAGTGTCTACGGGCGTAGTGGTGGATGATGGTGTGCTGATCAGCCAATGCGCGGGCGGATGTGCCAAATGATGCCAATAGCGCTCCAAATGCTCTACTTTGACCTCACGCAAACCAGCGAGCTGCAGCTCATAGGCCATAAATACCAAAAATCGCCGTGCTTCCTTGGCATAGGCACTTTGGGTGTGTGCGGAGTTGCTACACTTGACTGCAAGCCAAGTCTGAATCGCATCTAAATCATTGTCGCTAGCCAGCGAGGATTGAGCCAGTCGATCTTGCAAGGTCGAGATGGGCTGAACAGCCGACTGAGGATGGATATCATGCATATTGACCTCAAGGTTGTGCAAGATCGCCTGATAACAGGCCGTTAAACTTCAGCAGTTTATCAACTTCGCCGTAAAACCCCTTGCTTTAGCTGTGAGCGGCACTGCCGCGCAAGGTAAGGCGGCGATACCGAAGGTGTTAGACTGTGGCAAAGCCCAGTGTAACACCTTCATGGTGTCGCTAAGAAAGTGTGAATTTAGGGCGTACATTTGTTAAAATACAACCATGAAAACACTCAAGCTGCGCATCAAAGACAAACATGCCAAGGTGCTGAT
>CALFYA010000088.1 GCA_937952925.1 uncultured Moraxellaceae bacterium | reverse complement strand
ACAGGACGCCTGTTGCGCCATGGCATAGCTGTGCAAGCGTGGTGTACATCGCAGTGACCGTTGCCCATGCCAATGGGGCAAGTTGATGAGCCTCATCAATCACCACTATATTGGGCTGCCATGCCAATACAGATGCTCCGAGCTGAGCCGGCGTGATCAACCACACACCATAAGGCTCTGGTTCTAAACTGACAATACCATCCAAATGGAAGCGATAATCCAACTCCGCCTGCCATTGTCCCAATAAGCTTGGTGGCACCACCACTAAAATACGCGAATGATGTTGATGCTCAAGTACCCACTCTCGGATCAGAAAACCGGCCTCAATGGTTTTGCCCAAACCCACTTCATCGGCCAACACATATTTGGGGATGGGATCATGCAGCACTCGACGAACAACAGCCAATTGATGGGCTTCTAGTGCCACACTGCTGCTTGGGATTGCAGCAATCGATTGATAGATCGACTGCTGAGCAAGATAAGCTTGCAAAAAAGGGGCTCTCAGGTGATAAAAAAATGGGGCATCATTGGCTTGCTCAGCTAAAAACCCCAATGCATCAATCCACGTATTGTGATGTCTCAACACATAAATATCCGCGAGGGTGACCAACAACCGTTCACCCCCTCGAATCATCACCAAGTGTTGCTGATGTGGTACTTCACCAATATATCGACCACGCTGCCAACGTTGATGCTCGGGATGAAAACAATAAACCACTTGTTCGGCATACAGTTTTGCAGGCTTTAACTCGGTGCTCAGATAGCGAGTCACGCTTGCGTGTGGCTGAGCCGGTGATTCAAAAAAACTTACCATCACCGAGCGATCTTGAGGGTTGACTTGCGCGACTTTTGCGACTCCAGCAAACCGCTTAGACTCTACTAAGTAGCCAACATCCATGGTTGTCTCTCCACAATACGCGATTTACAACAATCCGTTTTTACTTTTACATTCATGACATCAACACAGTGATGTGTCGCTTCATCATCGTCTGTTTGCTTGATCTAACGCAATCAGCAATCTGTCATCTTTTTGATTAATATTACTCCTTTCTCATCACGATGATGACTCATGTCTGATCCTACTCCAATTGCCTTTTGTCAAGCCCTCAAATTCTGGTTCAAACTCGGCTTGATCAGCTTTGGCGGCCCTGCTGGGCAAATTGCCATCATGCATCAAGAGCTGGTCGAGCGGCGTCACTGGATTTCAGAGCGGCGTTTTTTGCATGCGCTGAATTACTGCATGCTTTTACCTGGCCCCGAAGCGCAGCAACTCGCCACTTACTTGGGCTGGTTGATGCACCGCACATGGGGAGGCGTGATTGCAGGACTGCTGTTTGTTTTGCCCTCGTTGCTGCTGTTGATCGCACTGTCCGCCATTTATATGAGTTTTGGCGATGCCCCAGCCTTGGCTGCGCTGCTGTATGGCATCAAGCCTGCGGTAACCGCCATTGTGCTGCAAGCCGCACATCGGATTGGCAGCAAAACCCTCAAAAATCCCCTGCTTTGTACCATTGCACTCGCATCGTTTTTGGCGATTTTTGCACTCAATCTTCCCTTTCCATGGATTGTGTTGTTGGCCGCGATCATCGGTTTTGTCGGTCAGCGGTTGCGTCCACATGATTTTCAGTTGGCATCGGGGCATGCCAGTACACACCGCAGTACCGTCCGCGCGATCATTGATGATGATACGCCAGCTCCAGCACATGCGTCGTTTCGCTGGTCGCGCTTAGCGGTGGTGCTGACGGTTGGTATGGGCTTGTGGCTGATTCCGATGGGCTTACTCACGGCCTTGCTCGGTTGGCAACATACCCTCACCCAGATGAGTTGGTTTTTTACCACGGCGGCACTGATGACCTTTGGTGGCGCGTATGCCGTATTGCCGTATGTGTATCAGGGTGCGGTCACGCATTATGGCTGGCTATCACCAAGACAAATGATGGATGGTTTGGCGCTTGGTGAGAGCACACCCGGCCCCTTGATTATGGTGGTGGCGTTTGTGGCCTTTGTGGGCGGCTATCAACATGCCGCTCTCGGGTCAGATGCGCTGTTGATGGGCGGTGTGGTCGCGGCCTGCTTGGTCACATGGTTTACCTTTTTGCCCTCGTTTATCTTTATTTTGGCGGGTGCACCGCTGGTAGAGTCCACGCGTGACAATCTCAACTTGAGTGCCCCCCTCACCGCCATTACTGCGGCGGTCGTTGGGGTGATTGTCAATTTGGCGCTGTTTTTTGCTTATCACACGTGGTGGCCGCAGGGTTGGTCTGGCACGGTTGATCTGGTTTCGGTCTCGCTCACCGCGTTGGCGCTGATCGCCTTGTTTTATTTCAAACGCAGTGTGATGGAGGTACTTGCTGGCTCTGCAATACTTGGCGGTGCATTTTACTTGTTCTAAAAAACCGCATTTTGCACAAATGCCAATGGCTCTCTGACATACGCTCGTGGGATTGCCCAATCTTGCGAGCCACAATCTTCACGTGCTGCGGCGGCAAACACTTGAATCTGACTGCCCCATTCCTGCCGCGCAAGCCACAGCGCGCGTGGCACATGAAAGGGTTGGCTGACCACGATCACCTGCTCAATCTGTTGTTGCTGCAAGATCGGCAAACTCAAGCGCATATTCTCGCGGGTACTGGTCGCCGCAGACTCTTGGATGATGTGCGCCTCTGGCACACCACGCTGTACCAGCCATGCTGCCATTTCAGCAGATTCCAGCACGCCATCCTCACGGTCACGCCCACCGGATACCACAATCAACCTGACCTGACCTTGCCTGTACAGATCTGCGGCGCGCGCGATGCGTGCGACCAAACAAGCATTCGGTTGATCATGCAAATACGCACGCGCCCCGAGTACCAATGCTGCCTGTACAGATGTCGGCAGTGTACTGTAGCGATAGATATTCGCTTGACGATACACCATGACCACAGCGATGCCCCAAAGCAACAAGCCACCCATCAACAGGCTTAGCAAGATCTTTTTAAATGGTGGTCTACCCAAGCTGATCTCCTCGGCTCACATCAGCGCTCAATATGGCAAAACAGCAGCAGGCTTGCTGTGAAAAATCAATGAAGTCCGTCATCGAACGTGTTGCAAAAACAACACGTTTTCTCACCCAAAAGCACGCGGGGTCTTGTTAGGCTCAGACGGCGTTTTGTAAGAAGCTCAGCACAATGTCCAAATCTGTTTTGGTGATCAACTGTGGATCATCGTCAATTAAATATGCGTTTTTACCCTCCACTCCTGTTGCGCGTACCGAGCGCATCGAAGGACTCGCCGAACAACTCGGCACGCCACAAGCCCGCCTCAAAGGTCGTAGTATGGATGGCGAGTTTAGCTGTGACATTCCCCATGCCACTCATCAAGATGCCCTACAGGCGATTTTAGCGCGGCTGTCTGGTGCACAGCCCGATGCGATTGGTCATCGGGTGGTGCATGGCGGCGAGCAGTTTACCCAAGCAGTGTTGATTGATGATCAAGTGCTTGCCGCCATTGAAGCCACCTCACCGCTTGCACCGCTGCACAATCCAGCCAACTTGATTGGGATTGCTGCCACACGCGCCCTATTTCCCCATTTACCCCAAGTGGCAGTGTTTGATACCGCATTTCACCAAACCCTTGCGCCACGTGCCTATCGTTATGCGCTACCCGATGAGTTGTACCGCGAGCATCACATTCGGCGTTATGGTTTTCATGGCTCAAGTCACGCTTATGTCAGTGCACGTGCCGTGACCTTAAGTGGCCGTGTCGGTGGGTGGCTGTCGGCACATTTGGGTAATGGCTGCTCAACCTGTGCGATTTGGCATGGCAAAAGCGTAGACACCAGCATGGGGCTGACGCCGCTTGAAGGATTGGTGATGGGCACGCGCAGTGGCGATGTCGATGCGGGTTTGCATGCACACTTGCACCGTAGCCTTGGTTGGTCAATTGATCAGATCGACACCATGCTGAATAAACACAGCGGTTTGCTCGGCCTGTCGGGTTTATCCAACGATATGCGCACCCTGACACAGGCAGCCGCTGATGGGCATACAGGTGCACAACTGGCGATTGAGGTGTTTTGTTATCGACTGGCTAAATCGTTGGCGGCGCTGTCTTGTGCGCTACCGACGCTAGATGGGCTGATTTTTACCGGTGGCATTGGTGAAAATGCGGCAGATATTCGGCAAAAAACCATCGCTTTGCTGCCCCATTTTGGCTTGAGCCTCGATGAAACAGCCAACACACAGATGACCCGTGGCGCAGAAGGCCGGATTGATCAATCACAAGATCACGCGCCACAGATTTGGGTGATTCCCACCGACGAAGAAGCGCAGATTGCGCAAGAAACCCGCGCCATGTTGGAGGCTTAAACCATGCAAACCTTTTTGATGGTTCCCACCGCAGTGGGTGTGGGACTCACCTCGGCCTGTTTGGGCATGATTCGGGCGCTTGATTGTGTAGGTTTACAGGCAGGATTTTTAAAACCGTTTGTCCAGCAAGAAATCAATGGAAAGCCTGAAGACAGATCGTCGTCGTTAATTGGACGTACCCTGCAATTAAACCCGCCAACGGCTCTTTCACAAAGTCATGTCGAACGGATGCTTGGCGATGATCATGTGGACGAATTACTCGAAGAAATCGTTGCCCTGCATCAACAAGCTGGTGCGGGGATGGATGCGGTGATTGTGGAAGGCTTGGTGCCGACTGCGCACAGTAGCTACGCCACACAGCTCAATGCTGCCCTCGCCCAAGCGCTGGATGCCCAAGTGATTTTGGTCTCGTCTGGTGATTTGGATCAACCCGAAGTCTTGGCCGATCATCTGGATATGCACGCTCGCCCATTTGGCGGTGTAGAAGCCGAGCGTACTGTTGGTGCGATTTTGATGCGGATCAAGGGTTTGCCAGAGCCACACACGCCGCTCGGTGCTGGTGATCAACAAGTCCGCCACTTACAACCACTGGCACAGTTGATTGATCAATTACAAACCTATTCCCCTGCGATTGGGACGGATCAATTTCAGATTTTGGGACTCGTGCCGTTTAGCAATACCTTGAGTGTGCCGCGTATCCAAGATGTGGCTGAAGCGATAGAGGCACGTTGGCTCAATCGCGGCGATGATCAGCGCCGCGTCAGCCATACCACTTTGTGTGCCCGTACCGTGACCAATGTGCTAGACGCCTTTAAAGCAGGCGCGTTGATTGTCACACCGGGTGATCGCGATGATATTTTGGTGGCTGCGGCGCTGGCCAGCATGAATGGCGTGCCGCTGTCGGGGGTGCTCCTCACCGGTGGTTATCAACCGGATCAGCGGATTGTCGATTTGTGTCGGCCTGCCCTGCGCACCGGCCTGCCGGTGATGGCAGTCGATGATGATTCGTTTAACACTGTCACCCGCTTGCACAACATGAGCAGTGAAATTCCGGTTGATGATCTGCTACGTGCCGAACAAGTGACTCGTTTTGTATCGAGTCATCTGGATTTGGATTGGATTCGCGCTCATTGCACCACCGCACGCACGCCGCGTTTGTCGCCCGCAGCGTTTCGACATGCTTTGGTACGCCAAGCACAGCTGGCCAAAAAACGTATTGTGCTGCCCGAAGGCGATGAACCACGCACCGTCCAAGCGGCTGCGATTTGTCAAGCACGCGGCATTGCCGATTGTATTTTGCTGGCCAAACCCGAAGACGTGCACGCAGTGGCGCAAGCGCGTGGCATTGTCCTGCCGCCAGACTTGACCATTTTAGACCCCGAACCAATCCGCCAACGCTACGTCGCCCCAATGGTCGAACGACGCAAAGGCAAACTCACCGCACCAATGGCTGAAGCCCAGCTCACCGACACCGTGGTGCTTGGCACCATGATGCTGCATTTGGGTGAAGTGGATGGCTTGGTATCAGGCGCCATCCACACCACTGCCAACACCGTGCGTCCGGCCTTTCAGTTGATCAAAACCGCACCACAGTTTTCACTGGTCTCGTCGATTTTCTTTATGCTGCTACCCGAGCAAGTGGTGGTGTATGGTGACTGCGCAATTAATCCTGATCCCAACGCTGCAGAACTCGCCGAAATTGCCATCCAAAGCGCCGACTCCGCTGCTGCATTTGGCATCGTGCCCAAAGTCGCCATGATCAGCTATTCGACTGGCGAATCCGGCACGGGTGATGATGTAGACAAAGTCCGTGAAGCCACTCGGATTGCCCGCGAGCGTCGCCCTGACCTATTGATTGATGGCCCGCTCCAATACGATGCTGCCGCCATCGAGAGCGTGGGCAAACAAAAAGCCCCCAACTCACCGGTCGCCGGTCAAGCCACCGTATTTGTATTCCCAGACCTCAACACCGGCAACACCACCTATAAAGCAGTGCAGCGTAGTGCCGGTGTGGTCAGCGTCGGCCCCATGTTGCAAGGACTCAATCAACCGGTTAATGATTTGTCACGCGGTGCACTCGTCGAAGATATCGTCTACACGATTGCGCTCACCGCTATACAAGCCGCCAGCGATCAGTGATTTCTGGCCTGTCATGGCTCAGTTGGTGGTGCCGATCACCGCCAACTGATGCAAACAGGTTTATAGCGTCTGTATTTTCGGCTAGTATTTGCCTCACTTTTTTCGGGTGATCTTGCCGCTATGTCCGCCTACCCCTACACCATGCAACCTATTCCCTATGAACTGTCAGTCGAAGAACAACGCGAAGCTCAGCTGGCCTTGTGGAAAGCAGGCAATGTGATCAGCACCAAAGTCTGGGCGATTTTGGCCGCCATCAGCCTAGCCGCTGTGGTGGGGATTTTCTTGGTTGATGGTTATTCGACCGCATTTTTTTGGGTGATTTTGGTCATCGTAGCGGGCTACTTGGGCGTACGCCTGTATGGCCTCGAGTGGTATGTCAAACGCGAAATGGCAAAACAGCCGATTCAACCGTTATCTGGTTTCAAAATTGGCGTGCAACCCCAAGGCATCATCATGGTGCAACGTATGGGCAACCAAGAAGGCCGAGGCACCATTGATTGGAAAAGCTTTACCGAATGGCGTGAAAACGACCAATTTATCTATATGTTTTTTAGTGTCAAAGGCCAAAACGGCACACAGATCATCCCCAAGCGCATGGCCGGCCAAAAACTCCCCGTCGACACCATCCGCAAACACCTCACGGAAGTGTTGGGTGCCGCCAAAACCAACTAACGCATGCACAGACCTGAAAGGTCAATCACCACGATCACAGCACGCTGTCATTCTCGCGCTCACGGGGATGACGGCTGTATCGCGTCACAGATTTACCTGATTCCACACTCACCTTGCAGCACGCTTTGAGATCTGCTGATACGCAGCATCCTACACCGTGGGAAGCTGACGCGACATACGTCTATCTTGTCATACAATTGACTTACTCATCTCACCAGCGGATCAGATGCCATCAAATCTTAACCAAATCATCATTTTGAAAAAATTAATTGATGTGACGCTAAAATAAAATGTGATTTAAATCACAAAACATATCCGATCATGTCGAACAATGTACGTTATTTCGTACAATTATTGGCGCTTTTAGCAGCTTTTCGGCAGCCAGCATTTTGGCGATGATGGCTGTGCGGCACATGGAAAGCAGTGGCACGGATAAAGCCCCAAGGATGAGCGTTAGGCCGCAGGAGAACGTGAACGGATGGTCGTCACAGGACGTCATCAAAGACCCAGATCCTCAGGATGAGTTCATCTGGGTTTTTTACTTTTTCAGCTTAGATTCTTTTCAATTACACGTTTTGCCATCCCACACTTTGTTGCATACTCAGTCGCGCTGACTTTGATGCCCATCACATTGGGCGATCTAGTCAATGCCGCAGAATTTTTCTCTGCTACTCTGCTTTTAACCATAACAGTGACTGGACGGAATCCCAATCATGAACATTTCACGCACGCTCGCGGCACTCTTTCTTTGCGCAGGTCTCACCGGCACCGCCATCAGCGCACACGCTGCCGTCAGTATGGATATCCAACAAATCCTTCAAGAAGAGCGTGCTTGGGCAGGTCTGACCACCAAAACGCTCAAAGTCCCCTATGGTGAAGCGGGAGCTGTGGTCGAGTGGTCATATAGCGAAGGCGGTGACGCCAACAAACCCACCGTGATGTTGGTACATGGCCTATCGGGTAGCCGCGACAACTGGAATCGCGTCGCACGTTATTTGACCCCTTACTATCATGTGGTGATCCCCGATCTGCCTGCGCACGGTGACACCAAAGTGCCTGCCGACTTTGATGTGCAATTACCCAACATGGTTGAAGCCCTACGCCGCTTTGCCGAAGCTGGAAACTTCAACAAAAACATGCACATTGCCGGTCACAGCTTGGGCGGCGCGATGAGCGTGTTGTACACCAGTTTGTATTTTACCGACACCCAAAGCTTGCTGCTGGTCGATACTGCTGGCGTGTATGAAAAAACCACCAGCCCGTATCTCAAAGACCCCACCCAATTGCGCAACATCATCGTCAAACAACCGGGTGATTTTGCCAAAGTCCTCAAAATTGCGATGCACACCCCACCGTTTATTCCTGCAGGCTTGCTCAAAGAGCAAGAGCAACTGATGATCAAAAACAGCGCCAACACCTCACGGGTGATTGAGCGTTTGATTGAGTTGTACGGGTTTTATACGCCAGACACCTTCCGTACCGCCCTGCGTGCCATTGAAGCCCCCACCCAAATCATTTGGGGTGAAAAAGACACCATTATTGATATTGGTGTGTTGCCAGAGCTGACCGAAAACCTCAAAAATGAAGAACCACCCGTCGTGCTGAAAAACATCGGGCATACCCCGATTTTGGAAGCGGAGCAGCTGGTGGTACAACACTATCTGCCTTTTTTGAGCAAAGCCCAAGCCACCCCCAACAAGTTTGCCGGTGCAAAATAATCCTCATGCCTTTTCTGGTGAGCCATCCGGCTCACTTTTTTGTCTGGAAGAATACACATGACTGACAAGACCCAAGCCCTGATTCAAGCTCACCTGACCCACATTTTGGGTTCATTGCAATCGATGGATGTGATTGCTCCCGAAGTCGATGCTTTTATGGAATGGCTCGCCACCCAGCCCATCGGTGACCTCGTTCCGCTTGAACGGATTCAAGTCCTTGCCCGTCAACGTGCCCTAGATGTCCCACTCACCGACAATCTGCGTCAAGAAATCGTCAACATTATCCAAACTGCCCTTGATCATCCGGCCAATCCGACCACCAAGATTGGCGACTTGATCCCCAATGCCACCGTACAGACCGTTGCCAACTATCTGTCGAGCCAAAAAGATCACCGCGAAGCCTTGATCCACGAAGTGTTTAGCAACCCTGCCTACGCACAAATGCTGTCGCAAACCATCAGCCACGCCATCACCGACTACATGGAAAACAATGTGTTTTCCAAAAAAATGCCTGCGGTGGGTGGTTTGATGAAACTGGGTAAAAACATGCTTGAGCGTGCCACTGATAGCAATCTCGACGAAGCCTTACAGCAGTACCTCAATAAAAACATCAAGAGTCTGATTGGCGTCAGCGAACGGATGGCAAATAAGCACCTCAATGATCAACAGGTACACATGATCATCACCCAAGCGTGGGACAAGATCAAAACCAAGCCGGTCTCTGAAGCGCGTCGCTTTGCCCCTGCCCAAACCATTGATGACACTGCACATATGATCCATGACACATGGAATCATCTGCGTCAGACGGGCTTTATCCAGCAGCAAGTCGAAACCGGCGTGGCGGCATGGTATGCGCGCAACGCGTCACGCACCGTGATGGATATTTTGGCCGACGTGAATGTCAGCCCAGACACCATCCGCGAAGAACTGCAAAACGGTCTACTCCCGATCATCAAGCGCGCCATTGACAGCGGCTATCCGGCCAAACGGATTGAAGGCTTGCTTCGCGCGTTTTACGAGTCGGCAGACACCCAAGCGATTTTGAATGCTTGATTGATGACGGCATGGCTTTTCGATGAACAGCCATGCTTGCCATTAATACCGGTCAGTTAAGTGGAGCTCTTGATCTTTGCAGGGATGCTGAGCGCAATTGTTTGAGCCTGAGCAGCTTTACGGAATATATTCCTCATGCGCAAGGGCGAGTTTTGCGCGAAAAAGGCTTTTGCTTACTTTTGGCCTGTCAAAAGTAAGGTAAAGATACCCAAACTAAAACACAGCAGCCTGATCGACTGCGGTGTTTTGTCTTAACTGACTGGCATTAATGCCTGTGATGGGACGACACTGTTGGATCAATCTTCCATCAAATCTTTGACCACCACTTTGACGGTCTTATTTGGATCAATCAACAACAACTGACCTGCGGCAGCTTTTTCGCGGATTTGCTCAATCGCCACATCGACTTGATCAAACTGAATGCCAATCAGGCTATCGGCTTGATAATTCCACCACTCTAGCGCCAGCAATTTTTCGATCACCTCTTCAGGGAAACGATAGCGGATCACTTTGGCTGGCACACCACCAACAATCGCATACGGCGGCACATCTTTGGTGACAATACTACCGGCGGCAATAATTGCCCCATGCCCAATTCGTACATTTTGCAAAATCATCACGTTGCCACCAATCCACACATCATGGCCGATATGCGTGGCAGATTTTGGGGTTTTAAACTGTAGAAAATCAAACTCTTGGTCGGCATGATAGCGGTTGAACAAGCCACTATTGCCATATTGAAAGGGGTTGGTTGAGAGCCAATCAATCGGGTGATTGCTGTCCCCAATGGTGACATTCGGTGCAATCGAGCAATAGCGACCAATCGATTTGAGACGATTGGCCAAACGGCCATCCGCTCGCATATAGGTATACGCACCAATACGACCAGACATATGCACGGAAGAGGCACTAATCGCGACCGGTGCTTCACATTCCAATACAGTTTTGCTGTGAAAACTGGTGTCTGCACTCAAATAAATCCCTTGACGGCGCAACATCTTAATATTTTGGTCACTAATACTCATCGCTCAACCTAATCCTGTACACACAAACCCTTGCCGATTTTACGCAAGCACTGCCCCGAAGCAAAGCGTATCCATTCAATTTGTACCGTGGATACGCGCAAGTTGCGCAGGCAAATCGCATCATGGCGGTTTTTCTGTCACACTGCATCTTTAGTTTGATGGACTGGCTTGAATGGCACTGACTGAGCATGTGATTCAATTCTTAAAAGCTGAAGGATTGGAGCCGGAGCCACTCCCCGAAACCACCATTTCCATCGACGCCAACTCGCCGATGTATGATGACCCCACCCATGCACTGCGTATGCCGATGCGTGGCAAAAATGGCGAGTGGCTCTGTTTGATTCGCGTATTTGAGCAAACCGAGCGGATTGTGGTGTATAGCATTTTCCCCCGCTTGGTGGCCGCCGAACAACGCTCACGTCTGGCCTTGATGCTGACACGGATCAATTATGGTTTGGTACTGGGCAATTTTGAGATGGATCTGGATGATGGCGAAATTCGCTACAAAACCAGTATGGATGTCGAAGGCTTGGATCTGTCGCAGCTGGTGATCCGCAATTTGGTCTATGGCAATTTTTATAGTATGGATTTGTATTTGCAGGCGCTGAATCAAGCGATGGATACGGATACCGATCTGTTGCGTTTGGTCTATGACGCCGAACATCCCGATGAAAAACAGCCTGTTGGTTTTGATTTGGTGGATGAGATTATTCACTAATCTCGCCCACCGAGCGATTTACATATAGGCGTTGTCGCGCTTGGTGTGGTCGGTGCTGTCGATCACACGGCCAAGCTCTGCGATTTGTGCCTTGAGCGTGGTTTCGACGCCTTGCTTGAGGGTGATGTCCACCGCCGAGCAGCCTTGGCAACCGCCACCAAACTTGAGCACTGCGGTCATGCCGTGTTCGTCGTCATGAAACAATTCGACCAAGCTGACATTGCCACCATGCGACGCCAAACCGGGGTTGATTTCGGCTTGTAGCAGGTAGTTGATGCGCTCTTCAAGCGAGGCATCTTCGCCCACACGCGGCACTTTGGAGTTGGGCGCTTTGAAGGTGAGCTGACCGCCAAAACGGTCTTTGTTGTAATCAATCACCGCATCACGCAGATAGGGAATCGATGGGGTGTCGATATAGGCTGGAAAATCGGGATAGTCGATTTTGTAGTCGGCTGCATTGACTTCGTTGGGGGCACTGTAGGCCATGCAGCATTCGGCACGTGGGGTGCCTGCATGTTCCACAAAAATCCGCACGCCAATACCAGCAGTATTTTGTTTGGCGAGCAGATCACGCAGGTATTCTTGCGCGGTGGCGGTGACATTCAGGTTGGGAACTTCGGGGGCGTCTGGTGCGGACATCTTTATCTCCTACGCATGCGCGCAATCATAGCGCATCCATGGGGGCAATGCAGCGCATCCGCAAACATTCGTCGGCAGGTTTTTGTGGGGCTTGGTATTTTGGGCAAAAAAAATTATAGTGAACACTTGTTCTCGATGTGTCCGCACCTCGTGTAAAACCTAAAAAACCTGCTGTGACAGCAGTGTGTTCCTGTTGATGTGAGTTCGATCATGTCCGATCAATCTAACCCTATCGCGTCCCCCATTTTACGTCCACTGGGTCTGGCTGAAGCCTTGTGGTGGCGAATTAATCAAGCCTGTTCGAGCACCTTTTTGATGGTGGCTCACATTCAAGGCCAAGTCGATCTGGCGTGTTTGCAAGCAGCGCTCAATCATGTCGCGACTTTGCATCCCATCTTGCAAGCCAATATTCAACTGATCGGTGGCCAACCCTATTTATTCAAGACCATCTGCCCCAATATTCCTCTCAAAGTCATCCCTAGACAACATCAACACTACTGGCAACAGGTTGCACAAGTGGAGCTTGATGTGCCGTTTGGTCATCAAGATCCCCTGCTGTGGCGGGTGATTGCTGTCCATGATGAGCAGCACACCACCTTGATGATTGCCTTTGATCACAGCATCAGCGATGCCAAATCGGGCTTGGTGATCATTGAGCAAGTGTTGCAACATCACGAAGGATTGTTACAGGCCGAGCCACAGCCACTCAAAGGCGCGTATGAGCATCGTTTGCCCGCACGTACGCTCTGGCAACGCCTGCCGCATCACACCCAACAAGCTTTGCGCATGCTCAAACCGATTCCGGCTGCGGACTTTGCGCAGACCAGCGATCAAGCCTTACACACTCGCTTGGCGATCCATCAAGTCAATCCGGCACAGACCAAGGCGTTGGTGCAGCTGTGTCGTGCCCACCAAACCACCATGCAAGGTCTGCTTGGTGCTTTGTATGTGCGCGCTGCTCACCGTTTGGTGGCCGATCCAAGTCTTCCCATCAAACTCGGTTCTTCAGTCAGTGTACGTGCCATGTTGCAAGATGCGGTGCCCAAAGGTCAGACTGATCATGAAGTGGGATTTATGGCGTTTGGGGTGGAAAGCCTGCACAATAACAATACAGATGTATGGGCGCTTGCGCGTGAGGTCAATCAACAAATCGCCGCACAAATGCAGCCCGATCATGTGTATTTTGGGCTGTGGCTACGCAAAATCTTATTTCACATCACGCCAACGCCGGACAAACTGCTTCAGACCCTCACCAAGTCTGCCAAATCAGTGATTCACTTGACCAATATTGGTAATACCGGACTTGCCGCTCAATATGGTTCGCTGCATTTGCAGCATTGCTTCCATTTGCCTCCGGTGCGGCATTATCACAAACCCGTCTTTTGTATGACGGTGTCATCGCATCAGGGAACGCTGCAACTGAACTTGGCGTGGGCAGAGCCTGTGACCGCGCCTAGCCTAGCGCAAGGATTGATGCAAGATATAAAGACAGCTCTTCAGGAACTACTGCATCAGACCAAATCCTCTGCATCCGCGGTATCTTAAGTAAATGCCCAATACTCGTTTTGTCGAAACACAGAGCAGAATTTGATTGGGCATTCAAACCACTGAAGATAGAGATGTAAGATCGATTTATCCATAAATTTGAGCATTGGAGATTTGCTTCGTTGGGTCATTCGCATAAGATGCATTCACCTATAGTTTTGTATGACGGACAAGGATGCTGCGATGCACCACAAAACACGCGAATTGCTCAAACGTACTTTTTTGGAGCTGCTGCAAGGCTGTGCAGAGGGTCGCTCTGGCAATATTGCGCTGCGCCAGATGATGGAGTCGCATCTAGAGCGTGAGATTGACAAAACAGACTATGATGAGATCAAGCAACAACTGATTGATGAAGGCATTATTGGCAAAGCACAAGGCAAAGGCGGTGCAGTGTATCTGCTGACACCTGATAGCGAGCCGAGAGATTCAGACACTACAATGGAAGCACCTGATGATACAGGGTTTAGTTTGGAGGCACAGGTTCAACCAACCGATCTGCTGACACCGCGCAAAACCAGTACGCCCGCTTCTCCCCGCGCCAACCCCAACGACACCACGCAGGTGTTGGCGTATCGTCACGATGAAAAGCGCAAAAACAATCCGCATGTGGGCATGGTGGATGTCAGTTCGGATGACGACGAGAGCAAAAAAACATGGGCGTATGATCCGCACCTTGCGCCAGAGTTGCAGTTTGATGGTCAGCGCAGCCAGATTGAGGCGTTGATTGACGATGCACTCGCGTCACAAGACCCTGCGCAGATGCAAGCGGCATTAGAACAACTCAAAACAATGCAGTCACCGTTTTTAAATTGGGCGGGCAAAGCCGAGCGCACCAGTTTTGAGGTGGATACGGTGAGTTTGCATGTGCATGAGCGGATTGATCCGGCGACGATTTTGGCCGAGGTGCAAAAACGTATTAAGGACAGTAAGGGCAATCTCAGCCCGACGTTGCAGCCCGATTTATTTCATGCGCCGTTTGAGAATTTGCCGCTGCGCGAGGCGGTGGATTTTTATCGGCATGAGCGTGATTGGGCGAATCGTTTGGTGGCGGGTGATTCGCTGTTGGTGATGAACTCACTGATTCAAAAAGAGAGCATGGCCGGTCGGGTGCAGATGATTTATTTTGATCCACCGTATGGCATTAAGTATGGGTCGAATTTTCAGCCGTTTGTGAATAAGCGCGATGTGAAAGACCGTAAGGATGAGGATTTGACCCAAGAGCCGGAGATGATTAAGGCATTTCGGGATACGTGGGAGCTGGGCATTCATAGTTATTTGACCTATTTAAGAGATCGGTTGCTGTTGGCGCGGGAGTTGTTGAGCGATAGCGGCAGTATTTTTGTGCAGATTAGTGATGAAAATTTGCATCGCGTAAAGAGCCTTTTAGATGAGGTTTTCGGTGCGGATAACTTTGTTTCCTGTATAAACTTCCAAACAATGACCCCTTTGGAGTCAGGACACTTAGAAACAGTATTTGATTACATAGTGTGGTACGGAAAAGATATTAAAAATTTAAAATACAAAAACCTGTATAGAGAGAAGCAGCTAGAAGGCAATGCTGAGTTTAAATTTGCGGCGCTTTATCCCATACGCGCCAACTTAAGCT
>CALFYA010000087.1 GCA_937952925.1 uncultured Moraxellaceae bacterium | reverse complement strand
TCACGGTCGTGGTCGGCCAGCCGCTTGAGCAGCCCCCAACGGTAACCACCGTCACGGCCGCACCCATTACAACTCCCTAACCAAAACCCCTCTGTTGCATTCGCACCAGAGGGGCATCTATCTTGCATCACAATGGTATTACTTCAAATAATGCCGCTCCAAGACTTCAAGCGTCTGATCATTGAAAATCAAAGCGACTCGGCCATAACGACCTTGATAAACGGCAGCCACTTGACCGGCTTGAGGCTTTTGTAATGACGTTGGCAAATTTTTTCGTGTCACAGCATCATTTTTTTTGAATTTTTCAAGATCTTGAATGGCAGGAACCATGTCTTGCGAGAGCACACATTCGCCCACGCCATATGTCCAGATCAAGTGCATGATCTTCTTGGTATGATCAGCTTTGGGATTGAGCACTTGAATATTGAGTACCGGATGTGTGGGCTCTAGGCTGTTGGTTTTGGTGTATAGCGTTTTTGGACATGATGACAGCTCTCTGCCACTAAAATAGACCGCTAATGGTCGCTGTGCATGCGCTTGCCAGAGGCCATAGCCAAGCGCTGCCCACTGCAACACCAGCACCACGCCCACATCTAGGCTTTTTTCTTTGAATGATTTGGTGGGATTAAACACCACAAACATCAACAATGGGCCAAGTACCAAATCAATCGGTACAATCAACTGCATGACTTGCAGACCGCCATCAAGCCAAAACAGCCAATCGGGATACCAATGCTGTACCAGTAAGGCTGCAATCCCAACCAATGCCAATGAGTACAAAAAGTGCAAACTGAGTGCTTTTAGTTTTGCATGAAGCATGGGCTTATCCACAGAAATCACTCCTCAGCCGATCCATGATGCTGCAAATTCTACAAAACAAAAAACCGACCTGAAAGGGTCGGTTTTAAAATTCTGGTGATAGCCCTACCAGCAAAGCTCCGGCACACATCAGTCCTATTACCGTTGCTACCTTCCGGTCCTGGCGGGGTTCACAGGGTGACATTGCGAAGTAACCGGCAGGGCTACCATTGCAAGACGCGAGTATAGAGCGTCTTTGAGCTTTTGCAAGCCTATTTTTGCCCCCTGCAGGCATTTGCTTATTCCATAACCAACAACGTCCTTGCAAAAATATGCTATGCACTCCATGACGGATATGTTTCACTGCAAGATCAACAATGAATTGAAGATTGATCATGAACGGCGCATTGCAGCCCGTGCATCAAGCACGCTACGCCTCTCCGCTTGGAACCTTGTATATTGTGTTTACCCCACAGGCGATTGTGGGTTTGGCTTATCAGCCAAATCCTGATCTTGGGTTTTATCCACTGCCCAAAGCCTACGCCACCGCACTCAATGAATATTTTGCCGGTGAATTTTCAGCGATTGATGCTTTACCCATTGCATTTTTGCACGGCACCGCCTTTCAGCAACACGTCTGGCACGCCATTCGAGACATTCCGGTTGGGCACACCATCAGCTATCAACAGCTGGCACAGCAGATTGACCGCCCACAGGCTTGTCGTGCTGTCGGTCAGGCACTCAAAATCAATCCCATCGCCATTATTTTGCCGTGTCATCGGGTGGTGCGCCAATCGGGTGAGCTTGGTGGTTATGCAGGCAGCAGTGATTTGGGGCGTTCACGCAAGCATTTTTTACTATGGCATGAAGGGGTGGTGACCTCACAGCGTCATCAATCTCAACTACCCTTAGTTGCCACTCAATAACACTTTGTGCTGAGGATAAGATGAAAAAATCACGTCTAACCAATACCCTGCCCACCCAAGCCACGGTATCCCATGCATGGTTGCAACCTGATTTTGACTATCCCCTCAATGATCACTCGCGGGTCAGTGGTTTTTATCATCCTTGGCCGATCCCACGCCCTGAAGTCGATGTCTGGGATTGGTTTATGCATCGCCAACCCGCCAAATGGCCGACATGGGAAGAAAACCCCGTTGTCACCACCTTGCCGACCGCCAAGCCAGATGCTCACCTAGACGATTGGCAAGCATGGTTTGTGGGACATGCGACGGTGCTGCTGCGAATTGGCTCAGCGTTTATCCTCACCGATCCGGTCTGGGCGATGCGAGCCAGTCCACTCCCATTTGCTGGCCCCAAACGGGTGCGTGCGGCGGGGCTTGCACTGGCGCAATTGCCCAAAATTGATGCTGTCTTGCTCAGTCACAATCATTACGATCATATGGATGTGGCCGCACTGCGCTGGCTACATGCACGCGATCAGATGCCCATTTTTGCTGGTTTGGTCAACAGCCAATACTTGCCCAAAGACATGCAAGTCATCGAGCTAGATTGGTGGCAACAGGCTGTGATCCCCAATCATCCCCAGCTCAACGTGGTGTTTACGCCTGCACAGCATTTTTCAGGACGTGGCCTCAAAGACCGTAATTTGGCCTTGTGGGGGGGATTATCCGTCATCACTGCCTCCCAAGATCATTTTTTCTTTGCTGGCGATACCGGCTACTCTGCACATTTTGCTCAGATCAAAGACCGTTTGGGCGCTCCACGCTTGGCATTGCTGCCCATCGGTGCCTATGAGCCGCGTAGTGTGATGCGTGCCATGCATATGGATCCGTTTGAAGCGGTACAAGCGCACATCGATTTGGCCGCCAAGCAATCCCTCGCCATTCACTATCGCACCTTTCAGCTCACCGACGAGGCCATGAATCAACCTCTGCTCGATTTGGCACAGGCACTGACCCAACATGGCCTTGATCCTGCATGCTTTGCCACACCACTCGAAGGTGAACATCTGGTGGTCTAGCACATGGATTGCGTAACCAATACTGCACAGCCCTGTCATTTTATGGCAGGCTAACGTCCTGATTTTGGACTGTACCCACAGGAAAATGGTGTTATGTTTGCTCGTTCATGTTTGACGATGGCGATATTGTGTGTCTCGCTGTCCGCTTCTGCGAATATTCCAATTGAAAGCCGCCCGCTGACCACGCCTGCCCCTGCTGTCACTCCACCTGCAGCTGTCGCTGCCATCACCGATGACCAAAGTAGCACCTTGTGGAAACTCTACCAGCAAGTACAACGGCTTGAAGAAGAAGTGCGTCTGCTGCGCGGTCGATTTGAAAGCCAAGAGCAACAACTCTCACAAACCGACAAAGAACTCAAAACCCGCTTTATTGATCTTGATCAACGCTTTGAGCAATTTAAAGAGCAACAAGCCGCAACGGTCAGTACTCCACCTTCTGTCCCAACGACAGAAACACCAAGCACCAATAACCCCACCGCAACGACTCCCACCACCACCACGACAACCACCGCGCCAAAACCCACACCAGCATCAACAGATGATGCAGATAAGAGAGCCTATGTGGGGGCTTATGAAGCCTATCGTACCGGTGGTGCCAGCAAAGCCATCGCTCCCATGAAAGCGTTTATTCAAAACTATCCCAATAGCGTGTATGTGCCCAATGCCAACTATTGGCTCGGTGAGTTTTATTTGGCAAGCACACCACCCGACTTTGCCAATGCCAAACGCAGCTTCACCATGGTGATGCAGCAATATCCCAACAGTGCCAAAGCCTCTGCGGCGATCTATCGGCTTGCCACCATGGCTGAAGTCGATGATCAACTCAGTGAAGCCACGCGCTTGATGCAGTTACTGACCAAATCGTATGGCAATACACAAGAAGCAGGATATGCTGCAACTTTCCTTAAAAGTCACAATGTTAAATCAAGTAGCAACACGAAACCGACGGAAAAAACCAGCAAACCGGCCAATACTCCAAACACCGCAACACCGCGCAAACCCAGTGCAACCCCGAATACTTCGGCTAAACCTCGCACGCCAGCGGTCTGATAGGATTGGATATTGAAGATGTCAACCATGTTTCGTTTGTTTACAGCCACCCTCATTTGTGCCACAACCGTGATGGCGACCTCCGCATTTGCACAAGAGTCTACCCCTGAACGCAAAATCATCAATTTACAAGCAGATGTCAGTCGTGATGTCAAAAATGACCAGATGCTTGCCACGTTGTTTACCGAACAAACCAATGCCAACCCCACAGCGTTGGCGCGTGATGTCAATGTGTTGATGAACGACGCCACCGATGCCGCCAAGCGCTTCCCCACCGTGCAAATCAGCACGGGTAGCCAAAACACCTATCCAATTTACAACGACAAAAACAAACTGACCGGCTGGCGCTCACGCGCTGAAGTGCAAATCAAAAGCACCGACTTTAAAGCCGCCAGTGAGTTGGTTGCCCAGCTGCAAGCCAAAATGCAACTGGAAAATGTCCGTTTTGCGGTATCGCCTGAGCAACGGCAAAAAGTCGAAAATGAACTCTTAACCGAAGTCTCGGTGGCCTTTCAACAACGGGCAACCTTGCTGCAAAAAGCGTGGAGTGCTCCAGCCTTTGAATTGGTACGCCTAGACATCAACACCAGCAGCGAACAACCCCAGCCTTATCCCATGATGTTTGCCCGTGATGCAGTCGGCAAAATGGAAAGTGCGGTTGCTCCACAGCAGGTTGAAGGTGGCAACAGCCAGATTCGCGTCATGGCCAATGGCAGTATTCAATTGAAATAACGGACAAGCTTTGTATTTACCTAGAGTCTTTGCAATAATGCAGGCCGCACGTTCTCGTCTTTGCATGTTTCAAGGATCTACGGTGAATTCCCAAATTTTGTCATCGTCTCGCTTTCTTCGCAGTGCGTCCGCCACGGTACGCACTGAACAACAAGCCCTTGAGATGTTGATTACTCAACTTGATCAACGTTTTGATGCGGCCTGTGAGCTCCTCCTCAAATGTAAAGGCCGTGTGGTCATTACGGGTATGGGCAAATCAGGTCATATTGGTCGCAAAATGGCGGCAACATTTGCCTCGACTGGTACGCCTTCATTTTTTATGCATCCAGGTGAAGCGGCTCATGGTGATTTGGGCATGCTTGTCCCCAATGATGTGCTGATTGCCATTTCCAACTCTGGTCAAAGCGATGAAATTATGCGCTTGATGCCGGTGGTACAGCGCTATCAAATTCCGTTGATTACCATCAGTCGTAGCCATCATGGCTCACTACCGCAGCTCGCCACGATTGCCCTGACCTTGGGTGAAGCGGCTGAAGCCTGCCCACTAGGTCTGGCGCCCACCTCTAGCACCACTGCCACCTTGGTACTTGGTGATGCATTGGCGGTGGCCTTACTCGAAACCCGCGGTTTTACCAAAGACGATTTTGCCCTCTCGCATCCTGCGGGTGCTTTGGGTCGCCGTTTGCTGACCCGTGTGCAAGACCTGATGCATCAAGGCGATGATCTGCCAGTTGTGTTTGCCGATACCTTGGTCAAAGATGCGATTGTGGAAATGTCGAGCAAATGCCTCGGCATGACCGCCGTGATTGATCAACATCATCAATTGATCGGGATTTTTACCGATGGTGATCTGCGTCGTAGCCTTGCACACCCCGAAAGCATGTTGATGCCTGTCTCAGAGTGGATGACGCCGCGTCCCGTGGTGACATGTGCCGACACGCAAGCCGTCGATGCACTCGCGACCATGAAATCTGCTCAAATTAATCATTTACTCGTGCTTGATCCGCAAGGTCTGTTGATTGGTGCGGTCAATACTCATGACTTTTTAGCTGCTGGAGTCACCTAAGCTCATGCCCTCTTTTACTGTATTAGAACGTGCCAAACACATCAAAGTCTTGGCCTTGGATGTAGACGGCATCTTGAGCGATGGTCGGTTGATTTTTAGCAATAATGGCGAAGAAACCAAAGCCTTTGATGTCCGTGATGGCTTGGGCATGAAACTGGTGCAAGAATGTGGCGTCAAAATCGTCATTATCACCGGTCGGATGAGCAATATCGTCAAGCAACGCATGGACTCTTTGGGCGTGGATTTGGTGATCCAAGGCCGTGAAGACAAAGGCATTGCCTTGGCTGAAGCGTGTCAGCAACTGGGCATTCAACCGATTGATTGTGCTTATATGGGCGATGATTGGCCTGATCTGGGTGCACTGTCGATGGCAGGTCTTGCGGTCACCGTCCCCAATGGTCATCATGAAGTGCGCCGTCGTGCTCATCTGGTCACGCAAGCCAGCGGTGGTCGGGGTGCGGTGCGTGAGCTGTGCGACGTGATTTTGCAAGCCAAAGGCGCCTATGATCAGATGCTCAATCGCTTTTTGGCGGTGCGTGGGGACATGCACTAGGGTCTGTTGACATTTCATGCGTGAGCCGCGTTGCTTGGCAAAATCGTGCC
>CALFYA010000086.1 GCA_937952925.1 uncultured Moraxellaceae bacterium | reverse complement strand
GTTTTGTTTTTGAGCTTTTTCAAAATGCTCTGTAGCTCGTCGTCGTCGAGGGCATACCACACCTCTTTACCCGCATCGACCCGATACAATGGCGGCATCGCCACAAACAAATGACCATTTTCAATCAAGGCAGGGAAATGCTTGACGAACAGCGCACACAGCAAGGTGGCAATATGCAAACCGTCTGAGTCGGCATCCGCCAAGATACAAATCTTGCCATAGCGCAGCTCCGACAAATCGTCACTCGCCGGATCAACCCCGATGGCAATGGCGATGTCATGCACCTCTTGCGAGGCCAGCACTTCATCAGGCGACACTTCCCACGTATTTAAGATCTTGCCACGTAGCGGCATGATCGCTTGAAAATGTCGGTTACGCGCTTGTTTGGCGCTGCCACCTGCCGAATCCCCTTCCACCAAAAACAGCTCGGTTTCTTCACGGGTGGCACCGGCACAATCGGCCAACTTACCCGGTAGCGCAGGCCCCGACACAATCTTTTTGCGCTCAACTTTTTTAGCGGCCTTCAAGCGACGTCCTGCACGATTGATCGCCAGCTCTGCCAATTGATTGGCGATATCGGGGTGTTGATTGAGCCACAAGCTAAACGCATCTTTGGCAATATTTTGCACAATCGGTGCGGCTTCACGGCTCGACAAACGCTCTTTGGTTTGCCCCGAAAACTGTGGCTCTTGGAATTTGAGCGACAAGATAAAATTGACCCCGTCCCACACATCTTCCGCCGACAGCTTGAGGTTGCGTGGCAGTAGGTTGCGCAGCTCACAAAACTCACGCATCGCGTCGGTGGTACCGGTGCGCAAGCCATTGACATGCGTGCCGCCTTGCGCGGTGGGAATCAAGTTGACGTAGCTTTCTTGCACCGTTTCGCCGCCTTCGGGCAACCAGCACAGGGCAAATTCACAGGCGGCACGCTCGGCTTGACCACTCGCGGTAAACGGCTCCATCGGCAGCGTGTCACGGCCTTCAAGCTCATCACGCAGATAATCGACCAAGCCGTTTTCAAACTGCCAAACAATTTTTTCGCCGCTGTCTTCATCGTGGAAACTGACTTTTAGGCCAGCCGACAGCACCGCTTTGGCTTTGAGGTTGTGTTTGAGCGCTTTGAGGGCAAATTTGGGTGCATCAAAATATTTGGCATCCGGCCAAAAGCGTACCAGCGTGCCGCTTTGCCGTTTGGGAAAACCGTCTTTGGTCTCTAGCTCGGTCACGCGCTCACCATGCTCAAAGCGCATGTGATACTGCGTACCGCCACGTAGCACCGTCACATCAACACGGCTCGACAGCGCATTGACCACCGAAATGCCCACGCCATGCAAACCACCGGAAAACTGATAATTATCGGTGGAAAACTTACCGCCCGCATGCAGCTTGGTCAGGATGATTTCAATGCCGCTTTGCCCATACTCAGGATGGATATCCACCGGCATGCCGCGACCATTGTCTTGCACCGAGAGTGAACCATCTTTGTGCACAATCACATCCACTTGGTTGGCATGCCCTGCGAGCGCTTCATCGACCGCGTTGTCGATCACTTCTTGCGCCAAATGGTTGGGGCGACTGGTGTCGGTATACATCCCTGGCCTGCGACGAACCGGATCCAAGCCAGACAACACTTCAAGCGATTGAGCCGTATATTGGGTCACGCCACCACCATCCTTTTATCCAATCATGCCTGTACAGGCGCAAACAAAAAATCAATCATCAGCGGGATTTTATCCGCCATATCCGACATAAAGTGATCACCATCGGGTTCGATGATCAGCGGACTTTGCGCACCACTTTGGCTGAAATACGCTTCGGCAATCCGGTAATCAATCACCTCATCGCCTTGCTTCAGGAGTACCAAGATTTGATCGCTATGCACCGGTACTGCTTGATAATAAGCTGCCAAATCATCGAGTTGATCCGGCGTGATCCGCCAGCCTGTCTCGGTGGTGTGCTCGGTTTGACCGTGTTGAAAGAACCGCCCAAACGACACAAAGGGTCGCACGCTAGGGTTAATCAGTACAGCCCGCACGCCATGCGCCGCGACACACGCAGTCGCAAAAAAGCCGCCTAAACTACTCCCCACCACTGCGGTATGCGGATCTTGCGTAATCAGTTCACTGAGTAATGCCATCACTTGCTTGGGGGGCAGATTCAGGTCTGGGCAGCGCACCGTGATATCAGGGCGGTGTTTGGCACACCAATTGCTGATCCATTGGCCTTTGGGCGACAAATGATTGCTGTTGAGACCGTGAATATACATCAGTTGCATCATGCGACTGCCGTGTTTCAAACCTGTCGCATCATGCCCGATTTTTGCCAAGGAGTGTACCGCTCGCCCGATGTGATCGTTGAAAAGCACTTCACAGTGACTCGATGAGTCAAGCGTATTGACCATACAGTCATCCTTTTATGCCAATCGTCGGACAATTCCGACCGTTTTGGTTGAATTTGTTCGCTTATACCTTGGTCTAACTTGACAAGCCGCACGGTTTGCCAGTATTCCGTGTACATGTGTGCACCTCACTTGTGATGTATCGCACACATCAAAGGAGCCGATGATGACCAGTCCTACCCCGTTGCATGAGTCGTATTGCACCATCCGCCGCGAGCCACCCAATCAAGGGGATTTGCTCGAAGGTCTTGCACAGCTGGCCACCAGTGGCATTACGGGGATTACTGAGGTGGTGCAAGCCATCCATCGCGAAATCGTGCTGCGTCCTTTGGGCTTGTACAACGACAAAAACCAACGGCGTTGGAATCGTGGCTTGACTGGCCGTATCTACAAACTCACCCGTGATGTGATGGAGCATTCGGGGACAGGCGTGGCCTTGAGTTTGCGGACATTTAACCGTCTGACCCCCTCACAAACCCATCGTCCGCTCACCCCGATGCAGCATTTTTTGATTGGCACCATCAATGGTGTGGCCGGTGATCATTTGATTCGCATGCGCAACCCGATGGCGCTGCCGATGATGTTTTATGATCGTTACGGTCAACCTCAGCGTGGTGAAGTGCGTGGTCGTGTGGTGATCTTGGTACATGGCCTGTGCATGAATCACCACAGTTGGGATCCAGGCGAAAGTGTGGGTTTGGGCGAGCAACTGCTGTATCGTCAGCCCAACAGCACCGTGCTGTATCTCAACTACAACACTGGCCGCCGGATTTCACAAAACGGCCGAAGCTTTACTCGTCTATTGCAAGAGCTGGTCGACAAAAATCCACACATCACCGACATCGACCTGATTGGTCACAGTATGGGCGGTTTGGTGTCACGCAGTGCGCTGTTTTATGGCAAACAAATGGGACACGACTGGCCGTATATCGTCGATCATCTGGTCTGTCTTGGCTCGCCACATCAGGGCGCGGTGCTTGAGCGTTTGGGCTTTATGATCCAAGAACGCTTGGGACAAATGCCCTTTACCGGTGCATTGTCTAATCTGCTCGATATCCGCAGTGCAGGCGTGATCGATTTGCGTCATGGCAGTGTACGTGACGACGATTGGGAACATCTTGAAGGCCGTCGTGGTCAGTTTGAAGACAACCGCAAACCTGCGCCGTTGCCGTCGAGTATCAAAACCTTTTTGGTGGCGGGCACACTGGAAAAAGGCCCTCAATCGACTAGTCGTACCATGGAAGCCATTGGCGACTATTTGGTCAGCGTGAAAAGCGCACTTGGCGAGCATGACAACCCCAGCTATCGCCTCAAAGTGCCCGAAAGCCGCAAAGCCGTGTTTTATGGCATCAATCACTTTGAGCTGCAATACCATCCGCTCGTGCGCAATCAGGTGATTGCATGGTTGGTACCGGGTGCTTATGTCCCGTTGCCGGTTCAAAAACAGGAACAAGCCGAAAGCCGGATTGAAGTGATTGAGTCTTAAGCTATCCCCTCATCTACAAAGGGCGGCAACGCCCTTATTTTTTGTGTTGTCACAAACAGATCGATTAATCCTTACGCTATCATTTTAAATTCTTCGAAAGATATATTATATATACAGGTTTATTGGTAATATAAATACGCAAATCAAACAAAATTAAAAATCAAAATAACACCTATTAAAAATATGGATTTTAGAACCCCGCTTCGACATTAAACAAACATATTTTGACACAAATAATATCAGACACCACCTCTTCACAATCCATCATCAAGATAAAAAAAACTAAATGAATCGACTCATACAAGCTCTATATCTCACACCGTTCAATCAATCTAAACCTCAAAATTCAATTTTTATCCGATTTAAATAAATCGTCTTAGCCGTGTCTTATACAAGTTCATATTCGCAAGATCACCACTTATTTTTGGTTGGCAGCGCCCTAATGTGAACACTATAGACAACAAGCCTGTCATCTCGTGAGGAGTGAACCATCATGGCAATCATCAATGGCACAACCAATTTGGGTCTCAACCAATCAGACACCCTCGACGGCACCAGTGACAACGACACGATCACTGCAGATCCAAGCTTGCTCGGTGAGGGACTCGACGTGGTCAATGCTGGCGAAGGCAACGATCTGATCTACGGTGGAGCCGGTGCCGACACCCTCAATGGCGAAGATGGTGATGACACCATGTATGGGGGTGTGGGTAACGACTTAATGGTCGGCGGAAATGGTGCCGATACCTATATGATTTCTTCGGTTGCTGGTCTGCTTGCGGGCAATGATATTATCAACAACGAGAGCAGTGATGATTTTACCGTTGACCGGATTGTCCTTGGTGGCTTATTACCTGGCGATATCAACAATACCAGCCGCTCCAACAATGACCTATTGATTAGTTATGGTTTATTGGGCGATAGCATCCGTATTCTCAATTTCTACACCAGCGAAAATTATCGCCACATCGAATTTGAATTTAGTAATGGCACCATGATTAATATCTCTGATCTTGCGCTTGGTGACATCAAAAGTGGTAATGGCACCATTAATGGAACTGATTTTGCAGATATTCTCACGGGCGGCAGTGGCAACGATGCGATTTATGGAGGTTCAGGTTTTGACACCCTCATTGGCAATGATGGCAACGACACCCTAGATGGGGGTGCTGGCACGGACACCATGATCGGGGGCAATGGCAATGATCTGTATGTGGTCTCGACCACAGCTGATGTGGTGATTGAGCAAGCCAATCAAGGGACAGATACGGTGCAGTCTGCGGCGATTTCGCTCGATTTGGCCAACTATCAAAACGTTGAACATTTGATCTTGACTGGTATCGCCAATTGGGATTTGACTGGCAACAACACGGCCAACATCTTGACTGGCAATGGTGGCAATAACGTGATCACGGGGCTGGGTGGCAACGATGTGATTGATGGCGGCTATGGCTTTGATCGCATGGTGGGCGGTGATGGTGATGATGTTTATTTGATCAGTGAAGAATCAGATGAGATTATTGAAGCTGCCAATGCAGGTAACGACATCGTTTATGCCGAGTTTGTCTCGATTGACCTCAGCCGTTATGCCAACGTTGAGCAAGCCATTTTGCAAGGTTCGGGTGGATTTGGCCTGATTGGCAACAACCTCGCCAACACCCTGATTGGCAATAGCTATCGGCTCAATCGCGACTTTGCCACCAACACCGTGGTCGAGACAGCAGGTGGTGGAATGGACACCATCCAGTTTGGTCTAGGCGTGCTGCGTGAGCAAGTCTGGCTGAGTCGCGTCGATGATGATCTGGTGGTGCGTATTATCGGCACCAATGCCAACGCTGTGGTGCAAGATTGGTATAGCGGTGGCGCTCAAGTCGAACAATTCCGCTTACTGTCAGGGCGTACCCTGATGGCCGCTGATGTCGATACCTTGGTCAATGCGATGGCCGCGCTCACCCCACCCGCCTTTGGTGAAACCACCTTGTCTACCGCCACCAAAAACGCGTTGGGCACACTATTTGCTGATACTTGGAACACCATCACTTAAATGAGCAGGTTCTTGCTACGACTGATCATTCGGCTGACATGTGAGCCGAATGATCATCTGGTTTAAATTTAAAAATATACAAAAAACGTACAATATTATTCTATCCCACCCATAGTCGGCGTCTAAAAACTGATCTAATCTCAATGAATCAGTTAATGTGCAGGAACGCACAATTGCAGGAGTAACCTCATGGCCATTATCAATGGAACAACCAATTTTTTTGGTGTCAATCAAAGTGACACGCTCAATGGCACCGCATCAGACGACACCATCACTGCCGATCCGGGTACGTTAAGTGCGGTGGATACCGTCAATGCAGGTGATGGCCATGATGTGATTTATGGCGGGGGTAGCAACGATATTCTCAATGGCGAAGCTGGCAACGACACCATTTATGGTGGTGCTGGTGACGACAGTATGAGCGGTGGTGAAGGCGCAGACTATGTGGTCACCTCGGTGCTGGGTGCAGGCAATGACACCATCAACAATTTTAGCAATGATGAAAACACCGACGTTTTGCGCCTATCAGGATTTTTTCCGGGTGATATCAACAATACCGTGCGTGATGGCGATGATTTGCTGATCAATTATGGCCTATTGGGCGATAGCAT
>CALFYA010000085.1 GCA_937952925.1 uncultured Moraxellaceae bacterium | reverse complement strand
CGCGAGCTGGGTTTAGAACGTCGTGAGACAGTTCGGTCCCTATCTACCGTGGGCGCTGGAAATTTGAGAGGATCTGCTCCTAGTACGAGAGGACCAGAGTGGACGTACCTCTGGTGTTCCGGTTGTCACGCCAGTGGCATTGCCGGGTAGCTATGTACGGAAGGGATAAGTGCTGAAAGCATCTAAGTACGAAGCCCACCTCAAGATTAGATTTCCCTAGGGTTTTATACCCTCTAAAGAGCCGTTGAAGACTACGACGTTGATAGGTTGGGTGTGGAAGCGCAGTGATGCGTGAAGCTAACCAATACTAATTGCTCGTGAGGCTTGACTATACAACACCCAAACGGTTGTATACGGTTTACCGTGCTTGATTCAGAAACATCGCAAAACAGCAACAAACGACTCAATCAGCCCAATCTGTTTAGTATTGGCAAGCCGCAGAGATGCAGTAAGCCTTACAGTTGTGCTGACGACTATAGCAAGAGTGAACCACCTGATCCCTTCCCGAACTCAGAAGTGAAACCTCTTAGCGCCGATGGTAGTGTGGCATTCGCCATGTGAGAGTAGGTCATCGTCAGCTCATTATCCAAAAACCCCGCCTTGAATAAAGGCGGGGTTTTTATTTGTCTATGCGTGTCGCAAAATCCTAAATCTGTGATCCGTGCCGCTTGTATCTTCATGCATTTTCGCCAACAATTCCGCCCTATCTGATTTTTTGAGTGTTGTTATGAACGTACAACGTGTTGGTCACGCCTATCGTGATGCTGCAACCGGTCAAATGCTTGATGTTTGGTTTCCTCTGTCCAACGGAAAGCAGCGCCGTAGCTGTCTGGCGCTCAAAACTGGTTTGATCACCGAAGAGTTTGTCGAATGCTCGATTGACACCGATGTTGCACCCGCATCGACAGCGGATGCCTATTTGCGTTTGCATTTGATTTCAGAGGGCAAAGCCTTGCCCAATAGTCTGAATTTGGACGGTATTTTTGGGCATTTGCCGATTGTGGCATGGACATCAGCAGGCCCAAGTTTGCCTGAGCGGGTGGATGCGCTGCGCAGTGCGGTGGCTGATGAGTATCACCACCTGATGATTTGGTCGGTCGATAAGTTCCCACGCATGGTGGATTATGTAGTACCTGCTGGTGTGCGGATTGCCGATGCCGACCGTGTGCGTTTGGGTGCATATGTGGCCAGTGGCACAACCATTATGCACGAAGGCTTCATCAACTTTAACGCGGGCACACTCGGTGCGTCGATGGTTGAAGGCCGCATCAGTGCGGGTGTGGTGGTGGGTGCCAACTCCGATGTCGGTGGTGGTGCATCGATTATGGGGACACTGTCGGGTGGCGGCAAAGAGCGGGTATCGATGGGCGAGAAGTGCTTGCTCGGTGCCAACTCTGGGATTGGTATTGCACTCGGCGATGAGTGTATTGTTGAAGCAGGTCTGTACATTACTGCAGGGACAAAAGTCCGTCTGCCTGATGGTCAAGTGGTGTCGGCGCGTGAGCTGTCGAAAAAGTCTGGCTTACTGTTCCGCCGCAATAGCCAAAATGGTCAAGTCGAAGTGTTTGAAACTGATGCATCGCGTTGGGGTGGGTTAAACCAAGCCCTGCACCAAACCAAAAAGCCATAAGCATTGATGTATTTATAGAAAATAAAAAGGGACGATGATCGTCCCTTTTTTGATGATTCAAGCTTAGCGGTAGCTCACACCAGCACCGACTTGCAGGCCACCAATATTGGCACTCGCACTCAAACCACGCTCACCACGATTGTCGCGATATGTTTTGGTCAGTGCACGATAATCTTGTCGTGCTTCTTTGAGATGTTGACGGCGCAGCTCACGGCGTTCAGCCATACGTTCAGCAGCACGATCGACGGCACGATAATACGCTTCACGCATCTCATCATGGCGATTGTAGGCTTGTGCACTGGTGGTTGCGGTGAAACAAAGCGCAGCGATGGCAAGAGATGAAAGGACGGTTTTCATCACGAAGACCTCATTGTTGTTGTGGTGGACGAGGCTCGAATACTGATGAATTTTTGTTCAGGCTTCTGTTGCGCTCTCGTCACTGCATCATGATGCAGTTCACGTTTTGAAGGATTGTGTGATCCAAGTCCGCAAAAAACACGATTGTCGTGCTTGGCTCTTGTGGTCAGGCTTTTGCTTTTTATACTGATTTTTTAAACGCTCAGAGGATAACCCTATGTCTAGCCAGCCCATCGCCAGCGCATCTGTGATCGAAGGTCAATTGCTCAGCACCACGGTACAGGGGGAGTCGGTGATTGTCACTCGTGTGGATGGCGCACTCAAAGCTTATTCGGGCAAATGCCCACATCTGGGTTTACCACTGGCTAAAGGGAAAGTCCAAAACGGCACCGTGACCTGTAAGTTTCATGGCGCTGAGTTTGATCTTGCCACCGGACAAAATGTCAAATGGGTAGATTCGGTGCTCGGTCTGCCATTGCCCAAGTTTACCCATGGAGTGATGGCGATGGGCAAAAAGCCATGTGGCCTCAAGCACTATCAAGCGACTGAGCGTGATGGTGTTGTGGAGATTCGCACGATCTGATGGGATGTGGTGGTGTGTTGAAGGTTTTCGTCACACCACGTTTGCTGCATTTCTGGCACAATAGGAGGCGCTGTTCATCCTTGCCTTGAGATGATTGATCCATGAAATTGCTCCGTTTACATGCATTACCAACCGACCTTGCATTGCCACCGATGGCGGTGACGATTGGTAATTTTGACGGGGTACATTTGGGTCATCAGTCGATGATTCAGACCCTCAAAGACAGCGCACACGCGCATGGCTTAGCCACCTTGGTGATGTTGTTTGAGCCACAGCCCCAAGAGTTTTTTCGTCTAGAGCAAGCGCCGCCACGGATTACCTCTTGGCGTGAAAAAGTCGAGTTGATCCGCCAGCTCGGGGTGGATTATGTGTTGGTGGTTCGCTTTGATCAGGCATTTCGTTCACTCACCGCCAAAGCCTTTGCCGATTTACTCAAGTATCAACTCAATACCAAGCGTTTGGTGATTGGCGATGATTTTCGCTTTGGGTGTGATCGGGCAGGGGATCTGGATTTCCTGAAAAATTATGGCTTTCCGGTGGCGGCCTTGCCCACCGTAGAGGTCGATGGTGAGCGGGTGAGTAGTACCCGTATTCGCGCCTGTTTACTCGCCGGAGATTTTGCTGAAGCCGCACGTTTGCTGGGGCGACCATACAGTATTACGGGGTACATACAGTACGGTGACCAAATCGGTCGTACCATTGATTTTCCTACCGCCAATGTGGCGCTCAATCGTCTGACGCCATGTTTGCACGGGATTTATGCCGTCGATATGCACACTGTGCGTGGTGATGCTTTAAGTCGCTACTGTACCGGTGGTGTGTCTGGCTATGGATCGGGACATCTGTTTGGCGCAGGTCACGTCGGTACACGTCCTGCGGTGGAAGGCTTGGTGCTGCGGACATGGCGACTTGAGATCCATTTGCCACAGGTGACGCATGCCAATCTGTATGGGCTCAAAGTGCGTGTGACCTTTTTGCATTTGTTGCATGGTGAAAAAAATTACCCCTCACTTGAAGCGCTCAAGGAGGGGATTGCTGATGATGTGCGCCGTTTGTTGTCGTGGCGCGAGCAACATCAGCAGCTCACGCTTTAGGCCACCGCAGAGGCTTGTACGGGGTCAATCAGTACCTGAAAGTCGAGATGAAAGGTGGTGTGACGGATCAGCGCACCACGGATTTGCAGTTGTCCGTCTTTGTGTTCAATCGAGCGTTCGCTGCTGTAATCATGCTCGGTATGGATGGCAAAATGCACATAAAACGTGCGACCAGTATGGTCGGTGCAGCCAATCGGTTTGGGGCTAGGTAAGTCAAATTCGGTGACATTTGCCCAACGCCGAAAAATAAAGGTGGCTTGGTTGATGCCGCCTTTGATTTGTAAGGAGGCTTGGTGTTCGTCGTCGCCTTCTTCGGTAAATAAAATGACAAATTTTTGTAAGCCATCTTCGGGGATAAAGACTTCAATTGCTTGTTGTTGTTCGGGTTTTAGGCTGAGCTTTTGCGCAGCAAGCACATCCAATTCGGTGGTATTCATGAGCGTCACTCCAGTGGCTGATCGGTATTTTATAGCACCCCAACATGACCAATTGGAGAGGGTCAACGCAGTGGAAAGACAGTAGTTGTCGCTGTAAAAATGATCAATTTTTGATGTTGGATCGGGCAAAGATAAGCCGCTGTTTTGCCCTGTATTTTGCAAAACTGCCGCGACTGGCATGTGATTGAACCTATATGGATGGCCTTAAGCGCGTGGCTTTCCACAGGCGTGGGAAAGCCATCAAACTTGTGTAGATTGCCGATTTAGTGCAGGGGATGCGGACACGCCAAGCCCAATTGTTCTGGTGTCCGCCAGCGTCGGTCGGTGTAGTCCATCAGGGTTTGCAGGATGTGTTTGACCATGCAGCGGTCTTGCCAATAGCGCAACCGCGAATCGGTGGGGCTAATGTCGAGTTTGAGGTGGCGCAGTTGTCGCCACAGTGCGGTTTGTTCACTGGGGAGCGCTGCCAATTCGCTGCTGCTCGGTTCGGGGTGGGTCGGGGTTTCGCTGCCGCTTTTTTGCAAAAATTCCGTTTTTTTAATCTTTGAGGTGTTCTTTGAGTTCTCTTTGGTATTCTTTGTAAGAACATTTGCGCATTCTGAGGGGATGGTTTCCATCATTTTGCGGTCATGGTTGGCCTCAGATTGCGGGGTTGATTCCATCAGATTGAGGGGGTCATGGTCGCAGGTTGAGGGGATATCAAAATCAAGCAGTTGCGGGATGGTGCTGTAGTCGATGCGGTAGTAGTTGGTACGGTCGGATTTGCGGTTGCCGAGCTTGGCGATGTGGATAATGCCGAGTTTTTTGAGGTGAGTGATGGCGCGTTCGAGGGTGGCGATGCTCCAGCAGGGCAGTTGCGCTTGCCATTGTTCGAGGGTGTTGTAGATCCAGCGCTGGCCTTGATGGGTGATGCCGTATTGTTGTTGGATCAGGTAGTGCAGCTGCTGGAGGAACGCGGCTTCGACGATGCCAAACGCGCTAGCGAGTGACGGCAAAATCAGGATGGGCGTATCTGCGGTGAGCAGTTTTGGACGTGCGGGGGCTTGCCCCTGAATGTTGGTGTTCATGGTGCGTACTCTTCGATAGGTTGTAAACCTACCAACCACTTGTCACGGTGGGTGGTAGATCGAACGGGGGTGACAATACCGCATCGAAGAAAGCAGCCAGCCGAAGCTGCCCCGTCCGATCCACCGCAAGGGTAGCCAGACGCTAGGCACAAAAAAAGCCACAAAGCGGCTTTTGCGCTCTTCGATGGATGCAGGTTGTCACGCCTGACCCTAGTGCTTTTCTAGGGTAGGCGTAGGAAAACATGAGGGAAGGATTCTGTCAAGGGATAGCGCTTTATGGGCGTTGTATAAAGTGATGTTACAGTGCTACACCCAAAGTTATGGCTGATATGAATTGAGAGGAATTAATAATCATGCAAAAAGAGCTTGTGGGATAGTGCGATCTTTATATATGGACACCCGACAGAAAACCAATGTAGTGGATTTTTCTGAAGATTATGCGAGCTTTTCTGCTCAGCATTCATTTGGGAAAGTATATCATTGCATAGGCTTTGATTCTGATTATATTGTCATCAAGTCTAATAGAGATGAAAATGGCTATAGAGTTGATCAAAAAGGTTTTATATCTGTTGAATCAACGGATTTTTATGTAGGTGATCACGTTACGGTGCGAGTTGGGTCGCAAATCGGCTTGAAGAGAGAGACTTGTGGAATGGGCTGGCATACCTGCCATAAAAAATCATTTATCTTTTGAAGATAAGCGGTAAAAAAAGATCCAGATGGTATTACGAGGAGGGTATCTATTTATATAAGCCAGCAGAATATGTGGAATAAAAATGTTTGGTTTAAATTTATGCTGAGTCAAAGATAAAATCAGTCTGCTCTGAAAATACTGAAGATCATTCCAACATCCCTCACCCCAAACCCACACAACAATCGCGCTCCATCACACCAAGTCCGCAATTTTCTGGCAAAATAGCCAGCCCACCGTGCGTGGGCAGCCGTTAGAACCGGCGTTGACTTTTTTCCGATGTGTTTGCCAGACGGGTTGACCCGCTGGGCAATCCAAGCTGTGAGTAGACATGATGAGCGACGACAACACCGTCAAAGATTACAAACCGACCTTAAACCTGACCGAAACCGTGTTCCCCATGCAAGGGCAACTCGCCAATCGCGAACCTGCATGGCTCGCCGCATGGGATGAGGACGGCCTGTATCAGCAGATCCGCGCCGCACGCGCAGGTGCGCCCAAATACATCCTGCACGATGGCCCGCCCTACGCCAACGGGCAGATTCACATTGGGCATGCGGTCAACAAAGTTCTAAAAGATATTATTATCAAAAACAAAACCCTGTCTGGTTTTGATGCACCCTATGTGATGGGTTGGGACTGTCACGGCTTGCCGATTGAACTCAAAGTCGAAGAAAAAGTCGGCAAAGT
>CALFYA010000084.1 GCA_937952925.1 uncultured Moraxellaceae bacterium | reverse complement strand
TTGCTTGCTTAGAGTGACTAAGCCGCACAAGCTGCGCCTTGTATCGTCTAAAAAACCGTCTATGTCGCGACCACGACTGAAACGTCAACAGACCCTAAGCTTGGAGTGTTGTGATGGATACCCGCCTGCTCTATGCACTTGCTGTTGTGGTTGCTGCGATCACAGGTTGGGTCTATCACACCAGTGGGCGCCAAGATAGCAGTCCGCTGATCGCCACTGGCGGTATGGATTACATGGCCAATGATATCCGCTTGCTGCAAACCGGCGATGATGGCTTACTGCAAGCGCGTACCACGGCCAAGGCGCTACGCCACTACACCCAAGGTGATGTCACCGAACTCGATCAATTGCAAAGCATTTGGTATCAAGCTGGATTGCCTAGAGCCACCTTAGCAGCCGATCAAGCCGTGGCAACCCAAGCCTTTCAAGTGGTCAAACTTCGTGGTCATGTGCATGTACATCAAGCGGCTGCCCCCAACCGTGAAGCGTTATTTTTACAAACCGCTTCACTGACCGGCTATCCCCAAAAACGTCTGATCGAAACCGATCAACCGGTTTTAATGATCAGCAGCCAAGGCCGGATGCAAAGCCAAGGCATGCGGGTCGATTTTGATCAAGGCGATTATCAATTCTCTCGGATTCGGATTCAGTATGCGCCCTCTTCGTTGCGTCCTTAACTCATCAATCGTCCTCGTGGGCTTGATGGCATCGGTCAACCTGTGGGCGCTACCCAGCGATCAACAGCAACCTGTCACCCTAGAAGCAGATCGCGCGACGTTTAACGAACGCACAGGCGTTACCACCTATTCGGGCGGTGTCGTGATTACCCAAGGCAGTATCCGCATCGAAGCCGATAGCTTGGTGGTCAATCTCGATAGCAATCGCTCAATTCGAGATGCCACAGCACAAGGTCGCCCTGCACGCTTTCAGCAGCAAGTCGCGGCCGATAAGGGCATTGCACGCGGTGAAGGCCAAAAAATTCTCTACAACGCACAAACCGGCATTTTGACCTTAAGTGGTCGCGCCTTGCTCACTCAAGATGGCGCAAGCTTTCGTGGAGAAACCCTGCGCTATAGCATGAACCAAGGCGATATCGAAGCCACCGGTAGCAGCAAACAGCGGGTCAAACTGGTCATCCCACCCAGCAGCACCCAAACCCCTGCGAGTGCCAAGAGTCAATAACTATGTCTGCACCCCAGCTGCTTGAAGTCAAACACCTCGCCAAAAGCTACAACAAGCGCCAAGTGGTGCGTGATGTGTCTTTTAGTTTATATAGTGGTCAAGTGGTTGGGCTGCTCGGCCCCAATGGCGCAGGTAAAACCACCAGCTTTTATATGCTCGTCGGCTTGGTCAAGATGGATCGGGGGTGTATTTTGCTGGATCACCAAGACCTGTCTGATTTGGCGATGCACCAACGGGCACGCCACGGCATTGGCTATTTGCCGCAAGAGGCGTCGATTTTTCGCAAACTCACCGTTGCCGAAAACATTATGGCGATTTTGCAAACGCGTAAAGATTTAAACAAAGACCAACGCAAAGCTCGCCTTGAAGAACTGCTGCAAGACTTCAACATCACGCATATCCGCAACTCTCTGGGCATGAGCCTGTCAGGGGGCGAGCGTCGCCGTGCAGAAATTGCCCGTGCTCTTGCCGCCGAACCAAGCTTTATGTTGCTTGATGAACCGTTTGCAGGGGTTGATCCGATCTCGGTCGGTGATATCAAACATATTATTGAGAAACTCAAAGCGCGTGGGATTGGTGTGTTGATTACCGATCACAACGTGCGCGAAACCCTCGCGATTTGTGAAAAAGCC
>CALFYA010000083.1 GCA_937952925.1 uncultured Moraxellaceae bacterium | reverse complement strand
TTTTTTGTTCTTCAATATGATTGAGAATATCAGATAAACCTTTGAGATCACCGCTATGTGCAGAGCATCCACGCACAATATTATATTCAAGATCAATTTCAGCTTGCTGTGCAATCGTGTCACGAACAGCAAGCCGCTCATGCTGCAAAATAAGGTCTTCTTGACACACCAACAGCGACACAGGTTTGCCATACATGCTTTGGCGAAGCACAAACTGGCGCTCAGCCTCACCCAAGTGACTACGAGACGCGCATAACACAAAGCTGCTGTGCATGGCTCCAGAATATTGGCGTAGCGCTTTTTCGTGTGACCCAACGTTTGATTCCAAGCCTGGTGTATCGACCAAAATCAGATCGGGATGCTTGGCCAATGCGGCCAAGTGCAAATGGAGTTCGATATGCTGTACGCTTGCAAGATCAACAACTCCCCCTCTTAAAACATTATGATAAAATGCCAGTGGCATTTCTTCACGTTTCAGCTCTCCATCGACACCGTGGCTGACCACAATAACGTTTTGTTGGTCATGTTCGCTGTAATGAAACTCCGTTGGAAGCGAGGTACACGCACCTAAATCAGAGGGCTGGATATCTTGCTCAAGCCACGCATTTAGTAAGGTGGACTTTCCGACACTAAATTTACCAATCAAGGGTACAACTAGTTTAAATTTGCCGATTTGGTCTTTAACACGGCTAATATCTGGTTGAAGCGCAGGTGATAGAATTTTATCACTGATGAGCTGTTCCAACTTGGTTAGCCCATCCATCCACGTTTGCTTACGTTTCTCCATCGCTTCAATACGATATGGGCGAATGCCGGCAGCTTTCATCTGCCACATCAGCATCAGTGCCATATCCCATGTAGTAGTACTTTTATCAGCAAGCCAAGTTGTTGGTGACGTAGGATTTAATGCTTGATACAGATAGAGTTGTTCCACGGGTGACACGGTATTTTCTTCAGTTGAAATGTGCTGTCGAATATGTTTTAGCTGTGAAAACAGCGCTTGTTGTAACGCAGGCTGCTGCTGTAATTGCAGTGTAAACACCTCTGCTCTTAGATGTTGTAAATCTAAACGATGTATCATTTCTTGCAAAATTAAGAGTTCTTTTTGTGACCAACTCCCTTCTGTCAAGTGCATGAACTCATTGATCATGACGCACAAGCGGATGTCAGAAGGCAATTGCATGTAGCTTAGACCATTAAATTTTGCAACATGAATCAAATTCAGCCAGTCATGTAGTGCCATGTTTCTTTCAATTAATTCAATTCTTTGCTGCTGGGCAATAATTTTTTCACGCAAACTACCATACATCAATGCCATTGATTGATAGGTTTTCCTCAGATCTTGCTGCTGCTGTTGCTGACTATCAACCAATGCATGACCTAAGCCATGAATACGATGTTGTAGCAGTGTAATGAACTCAATCGAGAGTTTCTGATCATTTTGCAAACTCTGTAGCATACGCATCGCAGCCAGCTGTGCTGTCACCAGTCCGCGAACATGTTCGTTGTACATTTGCCAATCCGTTGGGGCGAGCACTTTTTGTTTAAGTAATGTCAAAAAATTAGTTGATCTTGGTAACGAATCCGGCTGTTTGGGATCTAAAATAGACAAAGCATCAAGCGCTGCACGCTCTAACTGGTATCGATTATTGTTTTGCTCAATCATAAAGCGCTCAACATTTTGTGTAATATCAAAATTTTGCTGTTGTTGCGCTAAGAACAATAAATTCTGTGCTTGAAGTTGTGTGATTGCCAAATCTGAAGATTTCACATCCGACAATTGTTGATCAACGTGGAGATTGTTAGATAATTCATCGCTTTGAATGATTTGATTAAAATCTTTAATCTGTTGATTCAACTGCTGTTGGTTTGTCATATTTTGCTCTGTTGATGATTTGAGACTTTGCTCACTGGAGTGTTGCAGATTGTAGGCCAATTGCCATTGTTGTGCGCTGGTTTGTGCAGTTTCACTCACCGTTCGCATCCAACCATTCATCACGTCATTTAGACCATGCTGAAACTGTTGTCGCTCAGTAGAGCCTTGTACTAGCCATTGAGCAAGTATTGGGGCAAGTAGACCAATAGGGCCGGCAACACTCACTGCAGCAATCGTCAAACTACTCATTGCAGCACGGTTGATACCAGCATTTTTTATGAATTCATACATTTGATCCTTAGACAACATGCCAGATTGATACTGTTGATAAATCTGATGGACATCCCAACTAAATGTCACGAGGAAAGTTGCCAAGCCTACATTTAGGCCAGTAAAAAATGTTAAGCCGCCTGCGATTGTAGCTTTACCAACCCCCTGCTGAATGCTCCCTACGATATTTTTGTGAGCGACCTGCTGTATCAGTGCATGACTCGCATCAGCTAAAGCTAACCGACCAAAGGCAACATCCGACATGACACGAGTTAGGGCAGGAGCTAACTCTACCGCAGTAACCATGACAGTGCTCATCAGTGCAGCTTCACCGGCAACAAGAAGACTATCTTGTAGAGATATAGGCTGTGCGTATTCAGGCAGATATCCTTGTCGAATATTTTCTGCACCTTGCTGAGCTTCTTGGTAGCTTAGTGGCGTTGATGCCACGCCATTGGCAGACAATAGATGATCATTAAAATCAATACTTGATAAAGCGTTAAACCTTGTGCTGTCACCTGTTTGCTGAGCCAAATCCAACTGCTCTTGATGCAATTGTAATACGTCGTGTAGTTGATCTTGTGGAACAATGATATGCTGACCTGCATATTTAGCAGACATATCTCCACCATCTACGATCAACTCGGCACCCGCTGCATAGCTTTGCTCTGCTGTGGCATAGTATTTTGGATTAGCTGCCACACCTGAATCGGTCAAAATATCGATAGATCCAAAATGACGGCTGTTCATCAGCTCAGCATGATCACTAAAGCCCGCATTGGCTTGGTTTACATTAAAGCTAGCCGCGTGATGTGTTTCGGCAAAATAACCTGCACCACCGTTGATATTATTACTAATTTGCGTCGTATTTTGCGAAAAATCAGCATAAGCTGACTGCGCAGACTCTGTCTGTTGTTTATGTTCACTCAGCAGACTTGCGGCTAAGTACGCTGCCGGAATGTCTCCAACTGACTTTCTACTCATAAAAAATCCTTTTAAGAAAGCATTTACAAACTCAATATGGAATGATCGAATCAAACAACCTATTGACGTTTATGGATACCTGAAAGTGATGTGGTCTGTAACCCATCTCAGCATGATCATACCGTATTCTGTGTCGGATGAGAGCTATAACTGAATCTGGCGCTCGGGCTGGTAGCCGTTGCGCACAACAGCAGCGCGTCCATTGGGGCACTGACGTTCAGCAAAAGCACTCATAAACACGGCAAGCTCTGCTTCTACCGCTTGTGCAATCAACTGACGTGCG
>CALFYA010000082.1 GCA_937952925.1 uncultured Moraxellaceae bacterium | reverse complement strand
TCACACACCGGCGCAGTCAGGGCAAAACCATACGGGCGAAACAAGCCCACCAACTGCGCAATCAATGCGCCAACGGGCGTTTGATAAATGGTCTGCAAACGAGGACGACGCAGCCCCAAACACGCCAACAAATCATTGCCGCCAATTCGTAGCGCCAAAATCGGTAAGGCTTGCTCTTGCAAATACATCCGCAGCTCACGCATCGCCACACTGTCGTAGACCATTTGCGTTTCGAGGGTTGGCATCAAGAGCAAATGCCGCGCCACCGCGTCTTGCCATTGGCGTGCGGTATGCAGATCAAACTTGGGCAGTACCATCCCATCAATTTGATGGATCAATGACCACTCAGACAATTGCGCCGCCATCCGCACATGGCGCGGACGGATAAACAACAGTGGCGCATGGGTGGCACGTTCTTCTTGCACCAATCGATGCAGCAGCTGTTGCACATGTTGCAGTGCCAAACTGACATCCATTTCACTGACCGCATCCTCCAAGCAAATCACCACCGATTTGAGATTGGGGATTTTTTGCCCACTCACCACGCTCCACAAATCAGGACGGGTGGCGGGCATATACAAGGTCGCACCAAGGGCATAAGGAGAAAGCATGTGTAGCATCCTGCGGTTATTGTTATCGACATTGAAACGGTAAAGGGAAGCCTATCAGGCCGATGTTGCACGTTGTTGAATCAAGGTGATGGCGTGATAGGGTGCAATCTGCTGCCCAACCACCTCAATCACCGCGCCTTGTTGCGCCGCCACATGCCGGAGCAACGCGGTACGTGGATCATCGGGCTGTTGCAACAAGATCCGCTCAGGCAAACGGCGCATCACCGCACGAGTAGCTTCGGCAAGGCTGGGCTTGATCCGATTGGGCTGAGCAATCTGATAATGCGCTGCCACCCAAGCGATGGCAGCCGCTGCATGTTGATGCTGGGCTAAACGAGCGTCTGCCGACCAACTTGCAGCACTGACTGACGCCACGATGGCACGCCGCGCAGTGTTGACCTGATCAATCAAGCTCACCGACACATCAACCGCTTGCAAATGCGTATAGATGCCGCAGCCATGCCATTGCTCTGCCTGATACAAGGTGCGCGAAATCAAACCCGACACGGTTGACCCCAACACCCCCGAGGGAATTAGCCAATCTTCGGCACTCGCGGTCAGCCACGCATAGCCCGCCACATCCGCCAGCGTGACCAAACGCACCACCCCATCATATTGCTCATCACAGCCCAACGAGCGTTGCAACTCTTGGGCAATCGCGCCTTTGCCTGTCCATCCATCGACAAAAATCAACTGCGCATAGGCATAGCGTTGGCGCAGCCACGCATAGGCCAACGGATCTAAGCCCCGATCACGGATGATACTGACCCCCACATGCGCAACCGGACAGCCTAGGTCATGCAGGGCATGTTTGAGCATCACCCCAATCGGCAAACCCGCTCGCACCAAACTGACCAACATGATCGGCTGCTGTAGCTGTTGCTGATAGTCCGCCAAGCTCAAGGCTAAGGCTTGCACTTCGCGTGCCAAACGAGGCAAGCCTTGCTGCAAGGCTTGCGCATACACCTGCTGTTGTAGCGGTGATGGCGCTTGCTCCACGCTGATCATCTCGGAGTAATGCCGCTGACCGGATTGGATCAGATGTTCTTTGGTCGCCGGATCAGTGTGTTCAAGCGCAATGGG
>CALFYA010000081.1 GCA_937952925.1 uncultured Moraxellaceae bacterium | reverse complement strand
ATCGCCTAAAAAATCATCTATGTCGCGACCACGGCTGAAACGTCAACAGACCCTAGTACCGCGAACGCAGTGGCACAATCGAATCATTTTTGTGGCGCAAGTAGCCACCAATCCCCAAAAACAGTGCACACCACAACAAAATCGGCCAGTCCCCAAAACGCATATATGGTGTTTCGCCCTGCATTGCGGGCAGCTCACCACGCAGCACGGTCTTTTGGAACTGTGCGCTACGGCTGACGATATGCCCTCGGTGATCAATAAACGCACTCACACCAGTATTGGTGGCACGGATAAACCAGCGACCGGTCTCACGCGAGCGCATTTGCACCATTTGCAAATGTTGCAGGGGGCCATCGGAGGTGCCAAACCATGCATCGTTGGAGAGCGTCACCAAAAAATCACTGCCACGCGCATTGTTGCGGGTAATGTTGGGATAAGCGACTTCATAACAAATCGCCGCAGCCAATCGATGGCCTTTGATCTCTAGCGGGGCTTGGTCATCACGACCGGCGCTAAAACTTGCGACTTCCATGTTGCGTTTGAGATTGGGCAGCACCCATTTGAGTGCTCCTTCAAACGGAATATATTCGCCAAACGGGACAAGGCGTTGTTTTTTATACAAACCATAGCCCTGTGCACCAGCTGCCATAATCGCGTTATAAAATGGCGGATAGTCATCTTGAGCGGCGTTGTACGCCTCGACATCTTGCCAAGGAATGCCAGTCACCCATGCGGTGTTTTTTTCCAGCGCCATTTGGTGCATTTGATTGATAAACGGCGTGGCTTCGGTCTGAAACACTGGAATGGAGGATTCAGGCCACACCACCAAATCACGTCCCCATTCGGGGGCAGACAATTCGGCATAAATCTCTAAGGTGCGCTGGCGGTATTCGGTCAACCATTTGAGGTCTTGTGGAATATTGCCCTGTACTAAGGAGACCGAAAGCGCGTCTGCCTTTTTGGGGGTTGTCCATTCGATCTGTTGTAGGCCATAAGCCGCCGCCAACAACGCCGCAGTTGGCACCAACCAGTAGCGTTTGCCGCGTAGGATTTCAACACCTGCGGCACCGATCAGCACCACCACAAACGATACGGCAAATACACCAGCGACGGGTGCATAGCTATCGAGTAGCCGCTCGGTCATGCCATAGCCGACAAACAACCACGGAAAACCAGTAAACACCCACGTTTTGCACCACTCAGCGACTGTCCAAAACGCGGCAAAGGTGAGGGGGCCATCGGTGATGTATTTGCGATACAACAGGGCTTGGATGGCGGTAAACAAGCCCATCACCGTGCCCACAAACGCAATCATCAGTAAGGCAATCGGGGTGGCGGTATCGCCATAGTCATGGATCGAGGTATACAGCCAAAATGCACCCACGCACCACAGGCCAAATCCATAGGATTGACCAATCCAGAATGCTTGTTTGGCACTACGTTGATTGAGCAGCAAATAGAGCAGGGCAGGTGAGGCAAACGCCACCCACCACCAGTCATACGGGGCAAACGCTAAAGGGAGTGCTGCACCTACACACAGCGCAAGCAAGCAAACCAACCATAACGGCCATTCAACACAAGGTTTGAGGGTCATGGACGCATCGCTCGCAGAGTACGAATGCTGCGTGCATCGGCGTGGATGATGGTAAACAACCACTCATCGAGTTGGACTTCTTGTCCGATCAAATCGTTGACGCGTCCAAGCTCGCGCAGTAACAGGCCACCCATGGTTTCGACGCCTTCACCGACAAAATCAGTGCCGAAATATTCATTAAAGGTTTCAATCGGGGTTTGTGCTTCCACGATCCACGCTTGCTCAACATGCGCATCGGGCTGAATCCAGTCGGCTTGCTCATCAGCGTCGTCATATTCGTCTTCGATTTCGCCAACGATTTCTTCGAGCAAATCTTCCATGGTCACAATGCCCGCGGTATGCCCGTATTCATCGACCACCACGGCCAAATGGCTTTGGCTAATCCGCAATTGCGCGAGCAACTGATCAGCACGGGCGGTTTCGGGGACAAAGACCGCAGCGCGCATACGTGCTTTGAGATCAAAGTGTTGTCCATGCGAATATAAAAATTGCAGCAGATCTTTGGCGAGCAAAATGCCAACCACACTTTCACGATCTTCACTCGAAAAGACTGGAAAACGAGAATGGGCAGATTCAATCAACACCGGCATGATTTCAAGCAGTTCATCGTCATCATGCACCCCCACGATTGCAGGGCGAGGGGTCATAATCTCCCGCACTTGGATTGCAGGAAGGCTGAGTACGCCTTCGAGCATATCCACGGTATCAGGTTCCAAAAACCGCCGCGAATCTTGTACCAAATTCAGCAATTCGTCCCGCGTTTCTGGAGCATTTGCCAACC
>CALFYA010000080.1 GCA_937952925.1 uncultured Moraxellaceae bacterium | reverse complement strand
GGAATCAACCGGACAAACTCGACCAAATCCGCATAGCCTTCTTCGCCTTCTTCGTCGTCATCTTCAGGCTCAAAGGTCATGCCAGCGATTTCCTGTACATCGCGCAGCAACTCTTCTTCGTCGGCACGCAACTGTCCGCCGGCCACACCAAAACCGAGCACCAAACCACCACACCATGCCGCAAGTGCCTCGACACGCTCCGCCAAATGGTGATCATCGTCGGGCAGCAAAGGCGCGTAATCAAGCGCATCATCGGCCAGTGCGGCTGCCGCATCTTCCGCTTCTTCACTGAGCAATTGGAGCTGCTCATCAGACAAACGCTCAAATCCCAACTGGGTCAGCAGATCTTGCCACACCTGTGAGCTTGGCGCTTCTGCCACGCATACCACCCCCATCACCATCCCATGCAACTCTGCGGCATGTGACAACTCAGGAATATTTGAAAAAGCTGCGAACCAATCGTTCCAGCCGGAAATGTCATCTTGCATGTCGTTGACCAACCTTATCTCGTCCCCCTATATTAACGCCCATCCTTCATCCATGCGACCTGATCATGTTGGCAGAACTCCAGCGTTTACAAACGCTCATCGAAACCCTCACACGTCAGTTGCAAGAAGCCCGCATGGAAAACGAGACGCTGGCCAATCAACCACCGCCTCCCGCTCCCATGGACACAGGGCTCAAAGACGAATTGCTCAAAGTCAGCACAGCACGTCAGCAACTCCAGCAAGAACTGGCCGCGCTCACAGGGCGTTATGAATCCTTGGCATTGGCTCATCAAACCATGAGCACCGAAATGGAACGCTTAGCCAGTGAACTCGCCCAACAAGCACTGGCACGTCAGCAATTGATTGCCGAACGCGACTCCCTGATGCACAAAAATGAGCATGCCAAACGCAAAGTGGAAGCCATCATTCAACGTCTGGCCTCGTTGGGTACCACCGAATCCTCAAGCAGTGCGGAGTGATCAGCATGAACCAAATCGAACTGCAAATTTTTGATCGCAGCTACAAACTGGCCTGTGAGCCCAAAGACGCCGAAGCCTTGCGCGCTGCCGCCAAATATCTTGATGGCAAACTGCGTAGTGCACGTAGCGCCATGCCACGTCTTGAAAGTGATCGACTCGCCGTCATGGTGGCTTTGGAAATTTGCCAAGAATTGTTACAGGTCAACAAAGCTCTACAAGATCAACAGGCTTGTCAGCGCTTGGTGCGTCAGATGATCCAAGATGTGCAAGATGCGATTGAGACTGAGTAAGTGGCGTTGCTGAACAAATACTCAACATCCGACCAAACACTACACAAGCGATCCGACACACCCTTGCAGTCTGATTTGATCTGGTTATACTGAAGATCACTCTAGAGTGTTGGCGAGTCTGTCCAATCCCCTGAGCCGATATCATCTTTATAGGATGCATTCTGTTGGTTCTGTGAGCAAGTCCACCCCGTAGTGGAAAGCCTGTGAGTTAGCGATGCCTCCTCCTTGAACTTTAGGGTTCAAGGGTCACGATAGACCGCGGCACTTTGGAGTACCTCATGTTTAGCCCTAGCCTTGCGCTAGGGCTTTTTTATGTGATTGTTGGGGCAAGCATGCAACGGATGACCTTAGCGGATTTACGCCGTTATCTACGCCACACCCGTCGCCAACTGTCGGCAGCCTCACGGCGGCAAGCTGGTCGGCAGGTGGCTGACCAATTGCGCCGTCACCCAAACATCCAAGCGGCGCAACATATTGGCATCTATCTTGATGATTTTGGTGAAGTGCCCACCTCTGCGCTGATTTTGCAGTTGTTGGCACAAGGCAAAACGGTCTACCTGCCTGTGATTCGGCCATTTGATCAACGCTTGGTGTTTGTCCCGATCTGTATGCAGCAATATCGACAACGGCGTTTTTATCAGCATCGTTTGGGCATGCTTGAGCCACGTGGACAGCGCGGGCGTTTGGTTGCACAGCTGGATGTGTTGATCATGCCACTCGTCGCGGTTGATCAACGTGGCATCCGCCTAGGCATGGGCGGTGGCTTTTATGATCGGACACTGGCACACGCGCCTGCACGCCCCTATCGCATCGGTTTGGCTTATCCTTTTCAACAACTCGCTTTATTGCCTGCAAGACCTTGGGATCAGGCGCTCGATGCGGTGGTCACGCCTGAGCTAATCACCTACTTTTGATCAGGATTTAGCCTGCGACACTTTTATGTCAAACCAGTGCAACTGGTCGGCAAAAAGATCGCGTTTGATCAGGAAAACAGCGTTTTCAACAGCGCTTGTCACCACGACCCCCTTGTTTTTTTCCAATTATGCTTCACTAATGAGGTATTGATGTTTTACCACTCATGAGGAGTGTTCCATGCCTGATCATCCCCCTGCGGCACATGTAGCCACCGCTCAAGGCGGCACGCTCCCTCTACTCGCCCTGCGCGATGTGGTGGTGTATCCCCATATGCAAATTGCCTTGTTTGTTGGTCGTCCCAAATCCATTCGTGCGGTCGAAGTGGCACGCGCAGACGACGACTTGGTGTTTGTCGTGGCGCAAAAAGACTCGCTGGCCGAGGGCATCGACAACGACAATTTGTACCAATACGGCACTGTGTGTCGGATCGTGCAAGTGGTCAACCACGAAAATGACGACAACTGCATCAAAGTGCTGATCGAAGGCTTGTATCGGGCGCGTCTAGATCTGATTGAAGATCATATCGACTACATGCGTGCGATTGCCCTGCCCGAACCCATCACCATTCCGTTGTCGCCTGAGCAACAAAAAGCTGAGCGTGAAGGCTTACAGACACTATTTTCCCAATACGCTGAAGCCAAATTGCGTAATGCGCGTGAGCTGATTTCAGCAGCCGAAAAAATCACCGATTTGTTGGAGTTGGTGTACTTCATCGCCACGCGTGTACCGCTCGCCATTGATGTCAAACAAAAATTCTTGGAAGAGCCAGACACCACCGGTCACGTCCAAGAGTTGGTCGAATATTTGTCGCGTCAAAGCGAAGAGCAAAAGATCGAGCAAACCCTGCACGAAAACGTCAAACGGCAGATGGAACGCAATCAGCGCGAATACTTTTTGAATGAAAAAATGAAAGTCATTCAGCGCGAACTGTCGGACATGAACGGTGGCGGCGACGACGAAATGTCGGAGCTAGAGCGCCGCATGGAACAAGCCGATCTGCCTGCTGAAGTGCAGAAAAAAGCCGAATCGGAGTTTCGCAAACTCAAGTCGATGCAACCTGCGTCCTCAGAAGCAGCCGTGGTGCGCAACTATCTCGACTGGATTTTGAACACCCCGTGGAAAAAGGCCAGCAAGGTGTCGATCAAACTCGACCGCGCACAGCACATCCTTGATGCCGACCACTATGGTCTTGAAGAAGTCAAAGACCGCATCTTGGAATACCTCGCGGTACAATCACGGGTCAAGCAAATGCGTGGGCCTGTCTTGTGTTTGGTTGGCCCCCCTGGTGTGGGCAAAACCAGCTTGGGCGAGTCGATTGCCAAAGCAACAGGGCGTGAGTTTGTGCGTATGGCCTTGGGTGGTGTGCGTGATGAAGCCGAAATTCGTGGGCACCGCCGCACCTATATTGGTGCCATGCCCGGTAAAATCGTGCAGCACCTGTCCAAAGTCGGCGTGAAAAACCCGCTGTTCTTGCTCGACGAAATCGACAAGATGGCGCAAGACTATCGCGGTGATCCAGCATCAGCACTGCTCGAAGTACTTGATCCATCGCAAAATCACAAATTCAATGACCATTATCTAGACATGGATTTGGATTTGTCGGAAGTGATGTTTATCTGTACTGCCAATAGCATGAACATCCCTGCGCCCCTGTTGGATCGGATGGAAGTGATTCGTCTACCGGGTTATACCGAAGATGAAAAGGTCAATATTGCCGAACGCTATTTGATCCCCAAAGCGGTCAAAGCCAATGGCTTGAAGCCCAAAGAGCTGACCATCTCCGATGACGCGGTGCGGGATTTGATCCGCCGTTATACTCGTGAAGCGGGTGTGCGTAATCTAGAGCGTGAAGTTGCTAAGATTTGCCGTAAAGTGGTCAAAGAAGCGGTGATGAGCAAAACCAAACAAGTGCACATCGATGTCAACGCCGACAATCTGGCGGACTACTCTGGCGTGTATAAGTTTGATTTTGGTCGTGCTGAAGACGACGCACAAATTGGTCGGGTGACTGGCCTTGCTTGGACATCGGTGGGCGGTGAGCTGCTCACCATCGAAGCGGCAGCGGTCAAAGGCAAAGGCAGCTACTTGGCAACCGGTTCGCTTGGTGATGTGATGCAAGAGTCGATCAAAGCGGCCATGACGGTGGTGCGTACTCGTGCTGACACCTTGGGCATTGAGCAAGCACGTTTTGCCGAAACCGACATCCACGTGCATATGCCCGAAGGTGCAACCCCCAAAGATGGCCCATCGGCAGGGATTGCACTCACCACCGCGCTGGTGTCTGCCATGACCGGCATTGCGGTACGTGCGGATGTCGCCATGACTGGTGAGGTCACGCTTCGGGGTCGCGTGTTACAAATTGGCGGCTTAAAAGAGAAGTTACTGGCTGCTCATCGCGGTGGGGTCAAACTGGTGTTGATCCCCGAAGATAACGTGCGTGATCTGCGCGAAATTCCAGACAATGTCAAAGAAGGTCTGGAGATCCGCGCCGTCCGTACAATTGATGAAGTGTTAGCCGCTGCATTGGTCAGTGCCCCCACGCCCCTGCCCGCCACCACTCCACCGATTGCACCGGTGGCGAGCCTCGAGGACACCGCACGTCATTGACGTGCGCCCATCGGTCGCCTGTCTAGACTCCAGCTAGACAGGCTTATTGGCAGTCCAAGGTAAGCTATTGGACTGCCTTTTTTTGTAAGCAAAAATCAGACCCTTCGTCTTGCCACGCTTCACCTTGATCGGGATTGGGTCGCATATTTTTAATTTAAAATTTAATAAATATGTACCTAAACTACAGGATTATCATGATGTGGACATGGGAACAACTGAGCCAACATCCATTAATTCCGCTGGCGCTGCACGCAGGTGGCAAAATCTTGATGGCATTGGCTTTATGGCTCATCGGTCGATGGCTGATCAATCATGTGGCGATCAAACTACTCAGCCGCGCACTCAATGTACGCAAATTTGATGCCACGCTCACCCGTTATGCCGTGTCGATTGTGCATATTACGCTCAATATTGTGCTCGTGATTGGTATTTTGGGCTACTTTGGCATCGAAACCACTTCATTTGCGGCGATTATTGCAGCAGCAGGTGTGGCGATTGGCATGGCATGGTCTGGCCTACTCGCCAATTTTGCCGCTGGTGTGTTTATTATTATTTTGCGCCCATTTAAGACTGGTGATTTTATTTGCGCAGGTGGTGTGACGGGGACGGTCACACAAATTGGTTTATTTACCACCACGCTCAATACGCCAGACCATGTGCAGACCATTGTCGGCAACAACAAAATCTTTGCCGACAACATCCAAAATTTTAGTACCAACCCCTATCGTCGGGTTGAACTCAAAGCACAGCTGTCTGGCAGCACTGACCCGATCCAAGCAGCCGCTTTACTCAAAGCAGCAGTTGCTCAAATTCCTCATGTGTTGGTGGATCCAGCCGTTGAGGTGGATATTTTGGAGTTTAATCTGCTCGGCGCGGTACTTGCGGTACGACCATTTGCGCACAATGATCATTACTGGCAGGTATTTTTTGACACCAACCGTGTGATCCGTGAAACCTTGCTTCATGCTGGTTTTGCAGCGCCAATGCCTGCACAAACGGTGATTGTGCAACCGTCGTAAATCACGGATGGGCTGGGTGCAATGCCCAACTCGCTGATCATTTAATACGCACCCAGCGCGGTCAAATATGGCCACAACCGCAGTGTCGCACCGACCAGCAGCACCAACGTGCCACCCCATACGCGCCAACTTAGGCTGCAAGCACATGAAAGGGCTTGAAAAAATGA
>CALFYA010000079.1 GCA_937952925.1 uncultured Moraxellaceae bacterium | reverse complement strand
AAGATGATTTATATCGACCCACCGTACAACACAGGCAAAGATTTTATCTATCCTGACAACTACAGTGAGAACCTCGATACCTATCTGGAGTATACAGGGCAAATTGACGGTGAAGGGCGTAAATTTAGTACCAATACAGATACAGATGGACGTTTTCACAGTAAGTGGATGAATATGATGTATCCGCGTCTTTTTTTAGCAAAAAACTTGCTAAGAGAAGACGGTGCAATATTTATATCTATTGGTCAAACAGAGTTGGCAAATCTAAATTTAATTGCTCATGAAATATTTGGAGAAAATAATTTTATTAGTATATGCTCGAGGGTTATGAAGACTGGTGGAAATAAAGGAGCTCATTTTTCACCTAGTGTTGATTACATACTGGTTTATGCCAAAGATATTAATTTTTTAAATAATTTTAGAGATCAATTGAGTGAAAATGTAATTAAAAAAGTCTATACGAAGACCGAAACAGAAGGAGAGCGCAAGGGACAGAAATATCGGTCTATGGGTCTTTATCAGGCTATGCTTGATAAAAGAGCGAACCAAAGATTTTTTATAAAATGCCCCGATGGTAGTCTAGTTATTCCTCCGGGCGATTCGTTTCCATCCGAAAATTCGGAAGGGTCACAAGTTCGACCTAATGATGGAGATGGTGTATGGCGATGGACTTACAGTAGATATGTCGAGGAAAAAAAAATCAATAATATTGAATTTATTCAAAGTGAAAGATCCTCATTAGTTCATCCTGACGGGAGCCCCGCAAAGTGGAATGTATACTACAAGATATGGTTAAATGATCGAATGAACTCTGGTCAATTGCCGGGAAACATCTTGGATAAATTTGAAAGTCGGCATAGCTCTGCTGAATTAAAAGATTTAAACATACCTTTTGATTTCCCAAAGCCTTCGGCTCTAATAAAGTTTTTGATGACAATTGTTGGCATTAACGACGATGATTATATTTTAGACTTTTTTGCTGGATCTGCATCTACAGCACATGCGTCTTTAGAGCTCTCAAAAGAAAATGGATCAAAATATAAATTTATATGTGTGCAGCTACCAGAGCTCACAAATCAAGATTCCGAAGAGCATAAAGCAGGGTATAAAACGATTTCACAACTCAGTAAAGAGCGTATCCGCCGTGTTGCCACAAAAATAAAGGCTGAAGTTGATGTAAATACTGACCTCTTAACCGAAGATAAAGTACCACTCGACCTCGGTTTCCGTGTATTTAAACTGCAAAAATCCAACTTTAACGTCTGGGATTCATCGTTTACCACCGATGCCGATCAGATCGCGCTTCAGCTTGAAGGGCACGTTGACCACATCTCACCAGAGGCAGAGCAACAGGCGATTTTATTTGAGCTGCTACTCAAAGCAGGTTTTGAGCTCACCACTCCAATCGACACACTCACCCTCGCAGATAAAACCGTCTACAGCATCGCTGAAGGCGCACTCCTGATCTGCCTCGAAAAACAGCTCACGCTCGAAGTCATGCACGCGATTGCCGACCTTGAGCCATCGCGTGTCATCGTGCTGGATGAAGGCTTCCAAAACAATGACCAGCTCAAAACCAATGCCAGTCTGACGCTAAAATCCAAAGGGATTTTGGACTTTAGAACCGTTTAACCGCAGCGTATGAGCACACAACCTATGAAAATTCAGTTTGATAGCTCACAAGCCTACCAGCTTGATGCAGTGGCCTCTTTTGTAGACCTGTTTGAAGGACAAACCCTCGAACAGGCAGACTTTGCAATTGAAAAAAGCAGTAAAGCCACAGAGCCACAAATCGCCCTGTTTCAAAGTGATCTAGGCTTTGGGAATGCCCTCACCCTGAGTGATGCCGCCATCTATGACAACATGGTCAGCATCCAAGAGCGCAATGACCTCGACCCAATCACTGAGGCGGAATTTGCCAAAAATGGTATGAATTTTTCGGTCGAAATGGAAACAGGTACAGGAAAAACCTATGTGTACCTGCGCACCATTTTTGCATTGAGCCAGAAATACGGCTTTAAAAAATTCATCATCATTGTGCCAAGCGTCGCCATCCGTGAAGGGACGCTGAAAAACCTAGAAATCACTGCCGACCACTTCCGCGATATTTACAACAATATCGAGTTTGAGCATTTTGTGTATAACAGCCAAAAAGCGGCACGCTTGCGGCAGTTTGCCAGTAGCGACAAGCTACAGATCATGGTGATCAACATCGATGCCTTTAACAAAGAAAGCAACCGCTTTAACCAGACCCTAGAGAGCTTGTCTGGTCAAAGCCCAAAAGACTTTGTACAAGCCACCAATCCGATCGTGATCATCGATGAACCGCAAAGCGTCGATAACACCCCAAAAGCCAAAGACGCGATTGCCTCACTCAATCCGCTGTGTATCTTCCGCTTTTCCGCCACTCACAAAAATCCGTATAACCTGCTGTACCGACTCGACCCGATCAAAGCCTATGAGCTGCGTCTGGTAAAACAGATCGTAGTCGCTTCCGCCACAGGTGAGAATGCGCAAAATGATGCGTATATCAAACTGGTGGAGGTAGACAACAAAAAAGGGATCAAAGCCAAAGTTCGGATTCAGGTACAGGGCAAAAGTGGGATCAGCGAAAAAGAATTTTGGGTGAAGCAAAACGAAGACCTGTACATCAAGTCAGGTGAGCGTGCGGTGTACCAGCACGGTTTTGAGGTGCTCGAAATCAATGCCGACCCCGATGATGCCTATATCG
>CALFYA010000078.1 GCA_937952925.1 uncultured Moraxellaceae bacterium | reverse complement strand
TACAGCACCTGACCAATGGCAAACCGGCACGTGGCAAACCAATCAGCAGGGACGGGCATTGCGCTTAAATGCTGATCAAGTGGTGGAGGTGCAGCCTAGTGCGGAGGGATTGCGTGGTCGGACACCAGCAGGCCAAACCATTGATTTGGTCGTGATGGCGAATACGACGCTTTAAAATTATTGATTAACAAAAAAAAGGAGGCCGAAGCCTCCTTTTTTACACAGCATTGCTTAGTTGAATGCGAAGTGCTCAACGTCCATCTGCATCAGTGCACGAGATGGGTTGACCATCGATTCAGCGTGACCGCTAGCACGTGGCAACAGACGCTCAAAGTAGAATTCAGCCGTTTGGATTTTGGCTTTGTAGAATTCTGGCGCATCATTACCGCCATTTTCCAGCTTGTCGTAGGCAACCGCTGCCATTTGTGCCCAGAAGTAGGCCATCATGGCGTAGCCCGAGTACATCAGGTAGTCGTGGCAAGCAGTCGATACGATTTCGCGGTCTTTACGTGCCATCAGCATCAAGCGCAGGGTGATGGTGTTCCACTGAGCGCAGATTTTGGTCAGATCCCAGATGAAGCGGCGCATATGCTTGTTGCGAGCGTGTTTGCCACAGAAACGCAGGATTTCGGCAGTGTAGTCACGCACGATTTTGCCTTTGGTGCCAAGCAATACTTTACGACCGAGTAAGTCGAGTGCTTGGATACCGGTGGTGCCTTCGTACAAGGTCGAGATGCGCGCATCACGAGCGATTTGCTCCATGCCCCACTCTTTGATATAGCCGTGACCACCGTACACTTGCATGCCGATGTTGGCGGATTCCAGACCCATTTCAGTCAAGAAGCCTTTCAAGATTGGGGTGTAGAAACCGAGTTTGTCGTCCCAGTAGTCGTACTCTTTCTTGTCGCCTTTCAAAATGCCATCAGTCATTTTGTCAGCCAATTGCGAGGCGAAGTAGATCATCGCACGACCACCTTCAGCGAAAGCTTTTTGGGTGAGCAGCATGCGACGCACATCACCGTGATGGATGATCGAATCAGCGACTTTGTCTGGGTTTTTCTTGCCAGACAGAGCGCGCATCGATGTACGATCTTTGGCGTAAGGCAGAGCACCTTGATAGGACAATTCGGTGTGTGCCAAACCTTGGATGGCAGTCCCGATACGAGCGGTGTTCATAAAGGTGAACATGCACTCCAGACCCTTGTGGTCTGGGCCAATTTGGTATGCGATGGCACCGTCAAAGTTCATGACGCAAGTCGCGGATGCTTTGATGCCCATTTTGTGTTCGAGTGAACCACAGAATGCGGCATTGCGCTCACCCAAGCTACCGTCAGCATTGATCAGGAACTTCGGTACGATAAACAAGGTGATGCCACGAGTGCCTTTGGGTGCGTCAGGCAGACGCGCCAGCACGATGTGGATGATGTTTTCGGTCAGATCGTGTTCACCGGAAGAGATGAAAATCTTGGTGCCGTACATTTTGAAAGTGCCGTCACCTTGTGGCTCAACGCGGGTTTTGACTTGACCCAAGTCAGTACCGCATTGTGGCTCGGTCAAGCACATGGTACCTGCCCAGCGGCCTTCAACGAGTGGTGGCATGTAGGTGGCTTTTTGCGCATCGTCACCATATTGCAAAATGGTGTTCATACAACCGACCGACAAACCGGGGTACATGGTGAATGACCAGTTGGCAGTTGCCATCATTTCGGATTTGACGAGGTTGAGCGACATTGGCAAGCCTTGACCACCGAATTCTTCGGGGTAGGACAGACCTTGCATGCCAAGGGCGACGTAGTTGTCGTAGGCTTCTTTGTAGCCTTTTGGAGTGGTGACCACGCCATTGTCAAACTTACAGCCTTCGTCATCGCCGGTTTGATACAGTGGGGACAGTTCGTTTTCACAGAATGTCGCCATCGTTTCAAGGATCATGTCGATGGTTTCGCTGTCAGCGTTGGCACCATTGGACAAAGAGGCATAGTGCGATTTGAAGTCATAGACTTCATTCATCAAGAAACGGGTATCACGTAACGGGGCTTTGTATGCGGGCATGTCACCAATCTCAACAAACGTCGAAGGACGGATTTTAGAACAGCGCCGATTGTGCTATCTCGCAACATGTCCTACATTGGTTGGATTGGCAAAAAGTTGTGTCACAGCAGCAAATGAACAAAATGGTCATTTGTTCAGTGTGACGCCCCATCGATCAGGGTTGTGCTTTGTGGAACGTAAAAATATGCGTCAATTGACCCAGCCTGAACTTGATGCACTCATCATTGCTGATCCACTGATCATGCCGCCATTAACGGCGGCACAAACCCTACCTATCAGTGCCCAAGGCTATTCGCGGTGGATTTTAGAAATCTACGATTGGCTGATTTTGCGGATTTCTTCGACGGTGGTGTGGCGTTGTCCAACCCCTCGGTTGTTGTCGTTGTATCGGCATTATCTGTCGCATCGGCATTTAGAAGTCGGGGTGGGGACGGGCTATTTGCTCGATCACGGAACTTTTCCCACCTTAAGACCGCAACTCACCTTGCTCGATTGCAATCCACAGGTATTGGCGCATGCCAAACGGCGCTTGCAACGCTATAGCCCCTCGGTGGTGGTGCAAGATGTGATGCAAGCAGATTGGCCTCAACTGCCTCGTTATCGTTCGATTGGGCTGAGTTATGTGTGGCATGCGCTCACAGGAACTGAGTCTGAACGCGTGGCAATGCTCAGGCGTCTGGCAGATTGTTTGGATCGTGATGGAATGTTGTTTGGTTCGACTGTGGTGGGGATTCATGCACAGATGTCGGGTTTGGCACAGTCAGTGAGTCGGCACTGGCAGCGCGTGGGCGTGTTTAATAATCAAGATGATACCTATGATTCAGTACAAACTGCATTACTACAGGTATTTGATGAGGTGCATATGTGGCAAGTGGGCTATGTGGTGTTGTTTGTCGCCACACAGCCCAAACGTAGCTAAGGCAGGGCAATATCGGTTGTAGGACGGACGCCATGCCACACATCAAAGGCTTCAGCCGCTTGACCAATCAGCATTCCCAAGCCATCAGCACAAGCAGCATTGCGGGCGCGCGCTTGATCCAAAAACTGCGATGGTTTGCCATAGGCCATTTCGTAGGCATAGCTAAACTGCAAAGACTCCGGCAATACCAAGCCTTCGCCTGACAAACTCGCTGAGGTGGCATTGATCACCAAATCAAATTCGCCAGTCAGTTGATCTAAGCCACAAGTGTTGAGCGGTACAGGCTCAGTAAACGGCTGTAAGGCGTGTACGAGTTGTTCGGCGCGAGAGATGGTACGATTGGCAATCGTGATGACCGATACACCCGCTCGCACCAACGGCAAAATCACCCCACGCGTGGCACCGCCAGCCCCCAAGATCAGCACCCGTGCACCAGCCAGCGGCCAATCCAGATCTAGCATGGCGTTGACCAAGCCCGCCCCGTCGGTGTTGTCGCCGTGCAGCTGGCCATCCTGCATCCACAAAGTATTGACGGCGCCTGCGGCTTGCGCCCGCTCGGTCAGCACTTGGGCTTGCGCAAAGGCTTGTTCTTTAAACGGCACTGTGACGTTCATCCCATCACCACCACCAGCAAAAAAAGCGTGCATCACCTCGGTAAAACCATCGAGTGGCGCAAGCAGTTTTTGGTAGGACAGCGCAATCCCCGTTTCACGACCAAAAATATGGTGAATGTCAGGGGAGCGACTATGGGCGATGGGGTTGCCAATCACAGCAAAATGTTTCATGCAGGTTCTGCCAAACGGAGCCAATCACGAGGCTTGAGGAAATATTCGGTCAAACGTGCTTCGGGTGAACCGGCGTCCCATTCGGGGCGGTAGTGCCAACTGACCAAGTTGGGCAAGCTCACCAAAATCGACTCAATCCGCCCGCCGGTTTGTAGACCAAACAGCGTGCCGCGATCATAGACCAAATTGTATTCGACATAGCGACCACGGCGATACAGTTGGAACTCACGCTGCGCGTCAGTGTAAGGGGTTTCGCGGCGTTTTTGCACAATTGGCAGATACGCCTCCAGATAGCCATTGCCTACGGCTTGCATAAATGCAAAGCAACGCTCAAAGCCCCATTCATTCAAATCATCGTAAAATAAGCCACCGACCCCACGCTGTTCGTCGCGGTGTTTGAGATAAAAATAGTCATCACACCATTTTTTGTAGTCGGCATAAACATTTGATCCAAATGGCGCACACAGATCATAAGCGACTTGATGCCATGCTACACAATCTTCTTCAACCGGATAAAACGGCGTCAAATCAAAGCCACCACCCATCCACCAGATTGGCTGCATGCCTTCTTTTTCGGCCACAAACAAGCGGATATTGGCGTGTGAGGTGGGGACGTTGGGGTTTTTGGGATGAATCACCAACGATACGCCCAAGGCTTGTGCGGTCGCGCCTTCAATTTGCGGATGACGGGCAGTGGCAGATGCAGGCAAATGCTTGACGTGGATGTGCGAAAACATCACACCGCCTTTTTCGATCACATGGCCGTTTTGCAACACACACGAGCGACCGCCGCCACCTTCAGGACGTTGCCAATCATCGGCAACAAACTGTGCTGTTCCACCCCCCGCGCGTTCTTCGGCTTCTAGAGCCGCGCAGATGCGCGTTTGCAAATCGAGCAAAAACTCACGAACACGTTCAATATCGTTCGACTTGGGAAAGTCAGACATGATCACGCCTCAAGGTGGCCAACAAAGAATGGCTTGATCATACACCAATCCCATATAAAAAATATGGGATTGGTCGGCAGAGTTTATTCCAAATGACCCATGCGGCTACGTTTGGTCGAAATATAACCATGATTGTACGGGTTATA
>CALFYA010000077.1 GCA_937952925.1 uncultured Moraxellaceae bacterium | reverse complement strand
TTCTTCTGTCATCAAAAAATCTTTCGATAGCACAGCTCCACCCACCAAAGCGCAGCATCCCAATTGCGATTTTTGTTTGCTGTTGGGTCATACCGTTTTGCCCCCCACGCTGCTCATCGCCATCACTGAGCAGACGTTTGTGGTGCTTGCTGATCTGCATCGCAGCGCTATCCGCGCAATTTCTTTATTTTCACCTCGCTATTTACGCCCACTCAGTCACGCTCCACCGTTATTTTAACGCGCCGATATTCACATTATTTTTTTCTGATTTGACTCGATATTAGGGTTGGGGATTTTTATACCCAAAATATCGAACGTGGAGCATTTTCATGGCTTTGTTTATTCGTTTTCAAAAAAACACGCTGGCGTTATCTGTACTCGGTGCAATGCTCGTTTTGACTGGTTGTGGTGGTGGTAGTGATGGGGGTTCGAGCACATCTACGCCCAGCACGCAAAAAGTATCGATTGAATTTGCCGCGCTTGCGGGTGATCTGCCGATTAAATGCGGTGAGAAAATTGCCAATATTGGCACCAGTAGCGCGACCGTTGAACTGCAAGACTTGCGTTTTTATGTGTCTGATGTGCACCTGATGAATGCCGCTGATCAAGAAATTCCGGTCACCTTGGATCGCAACGAATGGCAGGCCGAAGGCGTAGCTTTGGTTGATCTTGAAGATGGTGCAGGCGCATGTGCCGAAAACACGCTCAACGATGCCAGTGGTAAGCCATTGCCCAACACGATTCGTGCGGTCGTCACAGGGACTGTACCAGTGGGTCAATATACGGGGGTGGGCTATACCGTAGGCGTGCCGCACACCATCAACCACAGTGACTACAATCGCGCACCGTTTGATATCCAATCGATGGGTTGGGGCTGGCAAGCGGGTCGTCGCTTTTTGAAATTGGAAATCAAGCCCGATGCCAAGGTGACGTTACTCAATGGTTCAACGAGCAATGCGTGGATGGTTCATCTCGGTGCTGGCGACTGTAAGGGCGATCCGCGAAAAGGCGAAATCACCGCCTGTACCTATCCCAATCGGATGGCGTTTCACGCGCATAGCTTTGATGCCAACACGCAAAAAATTGCAGTCGATCTACAAAGCTTTTTTGCAACCAGCGATGTCACCAAGGATGCAGGCAATGCGGTCGGCTGTATGGCGAACCCTTCTGACCCTGAGTGCACCACCATTTTTGCCAAACTGAAAATTGATCTGGCGACTGGCCTGCCGACTGATGGCGGTCATGGTCAAGGCTTGTTTAAAGTGGTGAGCAAGTAATCATGCCCACAGCAGCACGCCTGATCGGTGTGCTGCTACCTCTGTTGCTGGCAAGCTGTGGAGGTAGCAGTAGCACCACCGTACAAGACACCGCACCTGCTCAGACGGGTGGATGGTCGTGGCGTTTACCGGCCAACTTTCCACTGCCACTCGAACCCGCGCACAACCCAATGAGTACCGCCAAGGTGGAGCTGGGGCGGCATTTGTTTTATGACGTGCGTTTATCGGGCAATGGCACCCAATCGTGTGGCAGTTGTCATCAGCAAGACAAAGCATTTACCGATGGCTTACCCACTGCGATTGGTGCAACCGGCGAGGCGCATCCGCGCAACACCCAAAGCATCATCAATGTGGTGTACTCCCCCACCCTGACGTGGGCAAACTCATCCCTGCTGCGCCTTGAAGTGCAGATGCTCACCCCGCTGTTTGGTGAGCATCCGGTAGAGATGGGCATTAATGATCAAAATAAAGCACAGGTGCTAGCACGTTTCCAAAACGATCCGCTGTATCTACCGCTATTTGCTCAAGCATTTCCGGATGATTCCGCTCCTATCACCCTCAATAACATCATCTTGGCGATTTCAAGTTTTCAGCGCAGCATCATTGCAGGGGACAGTCGTTATGATCGTTATCTGCAAAACAAAGCCACATTGAGCGCCGCAGAAATTCGCGGGCGTGATTTGTTTTTTAGTGAAAAAGCCGAATGCTTTCATTGTCACCAAGGCTTTAATTTTAATGATCAAGTGGTGCATGCCTCCACGCGTGGGATTGATATCCAATTCCATAACAATGGCCTCTACAACATTGGTGGCACGGGCGCTTACCCTGAACACAACGGCGGCATTTTTGAGTTGACCGGCAAAGCCACCGACATGGGCAAATTCCGTGCGCCAAGCCTACGCAATGTGGCACTCACTGCCCCCTACAACCATGATGGCAGTGTGGCGACCTTAGAAGATGCGCTCGCCAACTATGCCGCCGGTGGTCGGGTGATTACCGAAGGCGCGCACGCTGGCGATGGCCGCCTCAACCCCTACAAAGACGACCTGATTGTCCGCATTGATCTGACCGAAGCGGAACAACAGGATATTGTGGCTTTTTTGAAGACATTGACTGATGAAACTGTTTTGGTTGATCCCCACTTTGCCAATCCTTTTGTGTCCAACGCTGGTACAGGCGCACAGTGACGCTGACGACACCGCCGATGGTTTAACTGCCAAGCTGTATCTCGATGTACGGCAGATCGATAGCGATTTTGCCCAAACTGCGGGCTTACCGCTGGCTGGGGTCAGTAGTGTCACTCAAGATGGCCTCTTGTGGGGACGTTCAAGTATTGGGCTGCAAGGCCGCTGGCAAGCCCTTGACGCCGAACTGACCGCTGCATGGAGTGACCAAGAAGATCAAGTGCTGCTTGATCATGCGCGGCTGGGCTGGCAAGCCGAAGGTTGGCGTGTGGACGCAGGCCGGATGAACCCGCTGGATGCCGCTCAGCCAAACGCATGGCCTGTCACCAATCTGCTACTGCAAGGCTTGCTTGGGGATGACCATTGGCACGCCGATGGCGCAAAAGTGCAACTCGGCAGCCGCAAACGTCACCTCAGTGTGGGGGCGTATGGGCAAGGCAGCTATGTGGGAGCGATCGATCAAGATCAGTCTGGCGTGGCGCTGTATAGCATGGGTGGACAATGGCAGCAGAGTGAGCTGCGCCTCAGTGCTGCGCTGGCCTATGCACCCGATGTGATCCGTCAATCGACTCGGGATAGCAATGATGTGCTGTTGCCGCACACCCATAGCACCAACATTGCTGATTGTGGTCGCACGCTCACCTGTGTGGATGGCGATGCCAAAATCGGTTGGTTGGGGCTGACATGGCAACCTGACGCGCCTTATGCGCTGGGGCTGTATGGCTTGGCACGGCAAGAAGATGGCGTGCTCAATGGCAATAATGGCGTGGTGGATTATCGCGGTGAGCTATACGGCTGGCTGGTCGATGGCTCGTATCGCCTCGCGCCACAATGGCAAGTGCATGCACGCGTTGAGCGGCTGAGCATTGAGCACCGCATCAAAGGGGTGAATGCCTCACTGGTGACGCGAGATGCTGGATTACTCGATAATCACGTAGAGCCGCTGCGCTATGGGCTACGGGTGGATTATCAGGTGTTGCCGCAAGCTACGCTGCAAGTGGCGGCGTATGATGACCAAACCCGCGATCAATCAGATACAGTGCTCAGTGTGGGTGTGGTGGTGGATTGGGCTAAGTCTGTTTGGTAGGGTGCGCCATGCGCACCACAGCATCGGTAGGCGGTGCACATGGAACTTAAAATAGCTTGCTACTTTAGTTTTTTGCGGTTTATTATCACTCGGCTGTATAAAATATGCTTTTTTAAAAGGAGTGAAGATCTTGTCTTTAAGGAATGTTCTAAAAGTTGGTCTAAATATTGCTAATGCAGCAACAGCCAGCATGATTTTTGAGCTAGATTCTTCAAAAAATGAGATTCTACTGAAAGAGTGGTTTATTTCTAAATTTTTATTAAGGCATCTTCATAAAAAAGGCTTTGATGAAATCAAGAAAATATATATTAGCAAAAATGCAATAAACATTTATCACGACGTTTTCGGAGTTATCGGGGTACAACCTAAGTTCATTACGTTCAACCAAACCGAATCCACCATTTACTTTGATATAATATTAATCGAAGACAAGTTGAAAAATCAACTAAACAAAGCTAGGTTTAATGCAGCTGTGCAAGGTATTGCCGGCGGTATATTAGCATACTGCAGTTTTGGATTTGCTGGTGGCAGCCTAATTGTTGACTCAATAAAAGAAGTTAGCACAGCCGAATCGGATTATGCCCTTAGTAAAAAATGTGATTTTTTAGGTCTAGGAAAGAGCTTCTGCATTCCCTCACCCGTCATACTAGATCCCAACACAAAACTAAAAGACTTTTTGATAGAGCATGGTGGTGAGCTAAAAATCGACTTATTTACTGAAGATAAAAAACTAATTATTTCTGCGCAAAAATTGACTGCACATCAAATCGAATCTATTAAGACCAACTTAATATCTATTGGAAAAGACTTAACTTTATTAGGTAACTAGACACCAGTTCAAAACTCCTAGCAGAGCAAGGTGTTCCTTCTCTAAGTAAGTTTACATTGTGTGGATCCTAACCACCCCACCCCAAAGGCTTGATCTTGCGCCGCAACCCCGATCCATTACCTACACGCAACACCCCGTCACGCGGCAATATGGCCGTACTCGCAAGTCTGCTGCCGTATCTATGGCCGAAGGACGCGCTTGGCCTGCGGATTCGGGTGGTGGTGGCGGTGCTGTTGCTGTTTGCCGCCAAAGGCATCAATGCCTATTTGCCCGTATTGTACAAACACGCGGTGGATGCTTTGAGCGTCAGCCAACCGGCCATCGTGCTGGTGCCGGTAGGCTTGATTGTGGCCTATGGGGTGACCCGTGTCACCGCCCTGCTGTTTACCGAGCTGCGCGACAGCATCTTTGCTCGAGTGCAACAACACACGGTGCGCGTGGTGGGCGTTCAGGTGTTTGAGCATTTGCATCGGCTGTCGTTGCGTTTTCATTTGGCGCGGCAAACTGGTGGGGTGAATCGCTCGATTGAACGTGGCACGCGTGCCATTGATACCTTGCTGTCGTATTTGGTGTTTAGCCTGCTGCCAACCTTTTTTGAGATTGGTTTGGTGACGGTGCTGCTGTGGCACTTTTTCAATGGTTGGTTTGCGCTGGTCACTTTGCTCACCGTGCTGTGTTATGCGGTGTTTACCTTTGTGGTGACCGAATGGCGCACTCAGTTTTATCGGCAAATGAATGAAGATGAAAACCGCGCCAACACTCAAGCCATCGACTCTTTGCTGAATTTTGAAACAGTCAAATATTTCAACAACGAAGCGCACGAAGCCGCTCAATACAATGCCCTACTCTACAAACTCGAAAACTCAGCGGTGAAAAGCCAAACCAGCTTATCGCTGCTCAACGTGGGGCAAAGCCTGATCATCTCGGTGGGTCTGACCATTATGATGTTGATGGCAGCCAAGGGCATCCAAAATGGTACGATGTCGGTGGGTGATTTTGTGATGGTCAACGCCTATTTGCTACAACTATATCAACCACTCAACGGTTTGGGCTTTATCTATCGCGCCATCAAACGGGCGTTTACTGATATGGAAAATATGTTTGATTTGCTCGATCAACATCGGGAAATTGCCGACAAACCCGACGCCAAAACCCTACAGGTACACGGCGGCGCAGTGAGCTTTGATCAAGTGCAATTTGGCTATGATCCACGCCGCCCGATCCTCAAAGACGTGAGTTTTCATATTCCGGCAGGGCAAACGCTGGCGGTGGTGGGACATTCGGGCGCGGGCAAATCGACCTTAAGCCGCTTGTTGTTTCGCTTTTATGATGTCAATCAAGGCCGTGTGCAGATTGATGGGCAAGACCTGCGCGACGTGACCCAAGACAGCATCCGACAAGCGATTGGCATGGTGCCGCAAGACACCGTACTGTTTAACGACACCATCCGCGCCAATATTGCCTATGGTCGAGTGGATGCCCGTGAAGATGAGATTATCCACGCCGCCAAACTCGCGCATATTCATGAGTTTATTTTGGCGATGCCGGATGGCTATCAGACCATCGTGGGTGAGCGTGGCCTTAAGCTGTCGGGTGGCGAAAAACAACGGGTGGCGATTGCCCGCACGATTCTGAAAAATCCCAGTATTTTGATTTTTGATGAAGCGACCAGCGCGCTCGACACCGAAACCGAACGGGCAATTCAGGCCAATCTGCGCGACATTAGCCGCAATCGCACCACCTTGGTGATTGCGCATCGGTTGTCTACTATTGTCGATGCGCATCAGATTTTGGTGATGGCAGATGGGCAAGTGGTTGAGCAAGGGACGCACCTTGAGCTGCTCGCGCAAAATGGGCGCTATGCGGCGATGTGGCGGCAGCAGGCGGAGCATGAGGGTTGATCGGTATGGTATTCTGCATACACGACAATCACATTGTGTAGATCAAGATGACTCCGCAACAACTGATCAGCATTTTCGTTCGCCTATTTGCCATTTGGCTCTTTATTCTCACGCTGCAAATCATTGGGATGGCTAATGGTTTTCAAAACTTCAGTACATCGAACACTTCCCTTGGATCCTATTTATTTGCACTGATTCCGCTGCTTATTGGAGTTGTGCTGTGGTGTTTTCCGCAAGGGATTGCGTTGTTGCTATTGCCCAAACGTGAACAACTCTCTAGCACGCTGATTACCACACAACCCATAGGACTTACTGCCGCAGGCATTGTGTTGCTTGGGCTATATGCCATCGTGAGCCACTTGCCAAATGTTGCAGCCCTTGTGATAGCGACGCTGCTCGACTTTGATTATCCAGAATTTATTCCTACGATAAAAATCAACGGTGTCATAGGAATGGTGGCAATCGTATTTGGCTTTGGACTCATCAGCAAAGCATGGTCGATTGCACATTTTATTTTTCGTTCAGCCGGTCGATCATCAGTGGATTAACACAAGCATCATGATGATCTCTGGTGCATGGGCTGCCAAATGAGTGGGTGAGGTGTGCGTGGCGCACCCTACGCTGACAACACTAGAGAGGTTTTGATCATGAGTGATTTTTATGAATCATCTCGATTAAAAAGAAATATTGTGAGAGATTTTTTTCGTGAATTAAACAGTGAAAAAAGCTTTCTTGAAGCATTGTATTGTTTTAGCGAAATTAATGGTGCGGTATACAGCCTTCTTGAAGGTGTAACATCCTTCCCAAGAATGCCAAACAACTTCTTAATGGAGATTGATATTATTTCTGAAGATGGAGCAGCCAAGATTATAAATTTTCAATCTGAGAAATCAAATGTTTTTTCTGATATTGTAGCCAAATCAAAAGAGGGAAAATACAAACCAGATCTCCTTGAATTTTCATCAATGATGTGGCTATTGATGGAC
>CALFYA010000076.1 GCA_937952925.1 uncultured Moraxellaceae bacterium | reverse complement strand
CCACCCACGGCGGTATAAATGGTTTTGATCTCAGGGTGATGTTCAATCAAGCGACGGGCTTGTTCGGCAGTAGCAAGTGCTTGATCAAACTGCGTACCGGGTGGCAGCTCTAGGCGCACTTGGGTTTGGGCGGTGTCACTCGGCGGCAAAAAGCCACTCGGCAGCAATGCCACCAAATTGAGCGACACCACAAAAAAGCCCAAAGCTGCGATCATGGTGACCGCCCGATACTGCATACACCATGCGACGGTACGCAGATACGCACGCATGATCCAGCCATCTTGATCCACATGGGGATCCGGCTGACCGTCTTTGCCTGTTGACTGCACCCACGGCTTGAGCATATAAGCGGCCATCATCGGGGTGAGCAACCGCGCCACAATCAACGAGGCAAACACCGCAAGTGCCGCTGTCCAACCAAATTGCACAAAGAATTTACCCGCCACCCCACTCATAAACGCGGTGGGCAAAAACACCGCAATCAAGGTAAAGGTGGTGGCAATTACCGCAAGGCCAATTTCATCGGCGGCTTCCATCGCCGCTTCAAACGGCGTTTTGCCCATGCGCAAATGGCGGATGATGTTTTCGATTTCGACAATCGCATCATCCACCAAAATCCCCACCACCAACGACATGGCCAGCAAGGTCACGGTATTGAGGGTAAAGCCAAAGTAATACATGGCAATAATGGCAGGCAAAATCGACAAGGGCAGTGCAGTGGCGGCAATAAAGGTGGCGCGCCAATCGCGCAAAAACGGCCACACCACTAATACCGCCAAAATCGCGCCTTCATACAACAGTGCCATTGAACCGTGATAGTTATCGGCAACGGGTTCGACAAAGTTAAACGCTTCGTTGATATTCAGGTCGGGGCGTTGTTTTTTTAGCTCAGCCAAGGCTTGTTTGACACCTGCCTCGACATCGACCTCACTCGCGCCTTTACTACGGGTAATTTCAAAACCCACCACCGGTTTGCCATTGAGCAGGGCTGTAGAGCGGCGCTCGGCAATGGTGTCTTTGACGGTGGCGATTTGATCCAAACGGACACGGCGGCCATCACTGAGCACAATGCTCATCTGGGCAATTTCGGCAGCGGTCTTGACCGTGCCAATGGTGCGCAAAGATTGTTCACTACCGCCAATTTGCATCAAACCACCCGATGCGTCTTGTTGGATTTGGCGCAGTTGCCTTGACACATCACCTGCTGTGGCGTTGAGCGCAAGCAGTTTGGCTGGATCAAGCTCGACATCGACCTGACGACTCACCCCACCCACTCGAGCCACTGCACCGACGCCTTTGACTTTGAGCATGGCGCGGGTCACATCATAATCGACCAACCAAGACAGCGCTTCTTCGTCTAGGCGTGGCGAGCTGACCGTATAGGTGAGGATCGGTGCGCCTGACAAACTGACTTTGCTCACCACTGGATCGCGCAGATCGGCAGGCAAATCGGAGCGTACTTGGGAGACCGCATTACGCACGTCATCAAGGGCTTCTTGAATCGGTTTTTCGAGGCGAAACTCGGCGATAATGGTCACAGCACCATCTTGAATACTGGTGTATTGGTTTTTGAGTCCCTGCAAGGTGGCGACCGAGTTTTCGATTTTACGCGCCACTTCAGTTTCAAGCTGAGGGGGGGCTGCACCAGGTAGGCTGGCACTGACCGTGATGGTCGGTAGCTCAATATCAGGGAATTGCTGGATTTTCATCCATTTAAAACACAGCAATCCGGCCAGTGTAAACATGATAAACAGCAACACACTGGGGATCGGATTGCGGATCGACCATGCAGAGACGTTCATGATGTGCCACCTTGTGCTGTGACCTTGGGTGCATCGACCACCCGCACCATATCGCCATCCGACAAGAACGCGGTGCCATCAGCCACCACTTGGGTCTCTGGGGTCAAGCCCAATACTTCAGCACGCTCACCTTGACGCCGCCCAAGTTCGACCTTGCGTTGTTGCAATTGTTGGTTGGCCTGCACCACAAACACATAAGCAAAGCCATCACGTAGCAAAATCGCGCTTTGCGGTAAGGTCAACGCACTTTGTTGACCCAGCACCAGTTGGCCTTTGACAAACATCCCTGCCCGTAAGCTGCGATGAATGGGCAAATCCACATACACCAACGCATTACGGCTGGTGGTATCCACACTCGGGGCAATCATGCGGACGGTACCGGTCAGCACCGGATCGCGTGGATCGGCAGGATTGATCAGTGCCTGCATGCCCGTTTTGATTTGGCTCAGCTCACTGGCGGTCACCTCAGCACGCCACTCCAGACGCTGCTGGCGAATCATACGAAACAGCTCTTGCCCCATCTGTGGCATGCTGCCCACCGTGGCTTGCCGCGCCGAGATCACGCCATCATCGGGGGCGACGATCTGGCTTTGCTGCATCTGGATGGCGATAGACTTGAGCTGGGCTTGCGCCGCTTCAAGGCGTGCTTGGGCGGTTTGTTTGGCGGTCAGATACTGACTGACTTCTTGGCTCGACAGTGCACCGCTATCTTTGAGACCCTTGGCACGTTCGGCATTTTGGCTGGCATCGGCGAGCACCGCTTTGGCTTCAGCAATATTCGCTTCGATCTGGGTGCGTTGGCTTTGCAGTTGATCGGTATTGATGATGGCAAGCACTTGGCCTTGTTGCACCACATCGCCAACATTGACCAGCACGTCGGTGAGTCGTTGTCCGGTCAGTTCGCTGCCAATCACCACTTCTTGCCATGCCGCCACATTGCCGGTGGCCTCCAAGCGTTTAGGCCATGTTTGCACTTCGGGGCGGGTGGTGGTCACGGTGAGTGCCACTTGTGGCGGCAGATTTTTGTTGGCCGCTTCGGTTTGTTTTTTGGTCTGTTCGGCTTGATAGCCAATCAGCATAATCAAACCCACCGTGATGGCTAACACCACCACGATCAGGATGATGGTCTTAGACAGCTTCGGTTTTGGTGGTGCTGCAGAGTCTTGCATGATCACATATCCCTACACATGGTTGGTTGATAAAGACAGACGACGGCTGCGCTCATGCGCAATCAAGGCATGCGCGTAGCCGAGTAAACGTTGAGCAATTTGGGCGTTGGCATCGGGGGCAGCAAACACACTCGGGGCGAGCGTTTGCATCCAATCACGAGACATGCAGTAATCGTGCGCCATTGCACCAATCGCAAAGGCCAATTGATAAATGCCGGCATCAATCTCATGCGCAGCACAATGGCGTGCCAATACCCGACAAAAGGCTTGATGCACCGGTGCAACGGTTTGCAATAAAATATCGGGCAGCATGCTAGAAGGCTGAATCATTTCAAATAAATACAGCCGCATCAGCAGCATATCGAGCGGTTGATCAGGCTGATCCGCCGGTTGGAGCAAGGGCTGTACCACCTGCAATAAAGCTTGGTCTAGGCTGAGGGATTCTGGGTCAAACTGACCAAAGGATTCGGCCATTTGCGAAAATGCCCACAGCAACACCTCACGATATAAGCCCGCTTTATCGCCAAAGTAATACTTAATCGATGACAGATTGACCTGTGCGGTTTGGCACAGCTCACGAATAGAAGTGGCATGAAAGCCTTTTTGTGCAAACAGCGTGCGTGCGGTCTGCAACAGATGCATACGCGCATCAGGATGCGGAGAAGCAGGCATAGAACGTCCTTCATCAATCAAACGATTGTTTGAATGACTCCGAACTTAGCATATTCAAACGAATGTTTGAATCGTTTAAATCACCAACAATTGCTAAAGATTGACCAAGTTGGTGGTCGAGGGATTAATCCGGTCATGCGGCCATGCTTCAACGATTTGCTCACGCAACCACCGATGAGCGGGCACATCATGCAAACGTTGATGCCAATACAACACCAGCTCAATCACGGGCAGTTCGGCAGGGAAGGGAATCAAACTCAAGGGCAGCAATTGTGCCAAATCACGCGCATAGCCTTCGGGCATGGTCAGCAACCAATCGGTATTCATCAGCACATGGCAAGCCGACAAATAATGCTGACAGCGTAAGCGAATATTGCGGTATTCGCCACGATCCGCCAGCCAATGATCAATTTTTTCAGGAGCATCCGGATGATTGACCGCCACATGCTCATGTTTGAGATAAGTCGCCAAATCAAACGCCTGTTTGGTCAGTGGATGCCCCCGATGCACCACAATGCACTGCCGATCATGATCAATGATCTGATGGCGAATCTGCTCATTGACCCAGACTTGGCGGTCTAGCACCACATCGACATCTCCAGCGAGCAACGCCGCTTCGATTTGCTGACGGGCAATCCGATGACTCAGCAGGTTGACGTTGGGGGCAAGTTTGCATAATCGTGGAATCAAATGCGGAAACAGCTGCGCTTCAAGCACATCGTGAATCCCACATTGATAGGTGGTATTGAGCGTCGCAGGCTGAAAACTCGGTTGTTGAGACAGTGCCTGATGCAGACCCGCCAAATGATACTGAATAAATGGCAACATCTGACGAGTTTGTTCGGTGGCAATCATTTGATTGCCTTGCCGAATAAACACGGGCTGGCCGAGCGCGTCACGCAGGCGATTGAGGGCGTGACTGACCGCGGGTTGAGTCAAATTGAGATGGCGTGCTGTGGCCGAAATACTGCCATGTTTGTCGATGGAATCGATCAAACGCAGCAAATTGAGATCAAGATCTTGGAAAGAGTCCGGCATGGCACAGCAACACCTGTGATTGTTATGTGAATGATCGAAGAAAACTTGGATTGAACGCAAGGGTTTAATGTGATCTATTTCACTATAGATAGATATTTTATGCAATTTTAAGAAAAATTAAACAATATTTTTTTGGATTAAACAATCGATTTTGAACATCATCATTCCGAATTTGAATATTTGAAATCAAACTAAATTAGTCGGATTTTAAAAATGTTTAAAATAGCAGCAAATATGGTTTTTAGTGTGTATAAAACAATAGCGTGCAACTGTTAAATTTTATTTAGATGTCTATTTTTTGGCTTGGCAGTTTATGACAAAAAACATATACTTTTTGTATGGAATTGAGTGAGCTTGATTTCATTTTTTGGTCAATTGAGTGGATAGATATGCGTCGTGATCCGATTGTGCTGTACGAGAATGGACAGCATAAGTGTTTGATGTTTGCAGATTTGGTTGAGGGCGAGGGAGTCCAATCTAATCAGTTTTTTATTGAAGATCATGGAGAAACGATGTTGCTCGATCCCGGTGGGGATTTGACCTATATGCCGCTGAGTTTTAATTTGGGACGTTATACCAATGTCAGAAA
>CALFYA010000075.1 GCA_937952925.1 uncultured Moraxellaceae bacterium | reverse complement strand
ATTGTTCCAGCCACAATAAATCGTGCTCCGATAACTCCTGAGCCATTATCGGTGATATAAACAGCATACTTTATAAGAAGTTATCGGAATAAAAATATGATATTAAGAAAAAATCGACGAATGATCTGAGTCGTTAGAGGATGTATAAAAATGAAAAATAATTCATTTTAAATAAAATCAATGGCATCTATCGGATGATGTTTGCGTTTGTCGATATAACATGTCATCGTTGGCCAATATTTTGACCGTTGATCCCCTGTTTAGGTCATTTTATCTTGTGTTTGGCGACTCGACTCATGGACATGAGTGAGGAGAATTCTAATATGCGCCAATGGCTGAGCTGCCTGATGGTTTGGGCGATGTTATGCATCAGCTCTTGGTCTTATGCTGCCGTCTCTTTTCAATCTACCGATGTTGCACAGCTGCAAGAAGGCCATCAGCTATTGGGTCAACGTTTGTATGATCTGCCTGATCCCGAACAACAATATCAACCCGAACAGTTGATCAAAAACGCTGACTTATATCCGTGGCATCTCAATCAACGGGCTGAACCCAATTTTGGTTTTCACGATGAACCACGTTGGTTTTTGCTGCATTTTCACAATAGTCAACCCACCGATGTGCAACGCATGTTGGAGTTATCTTATCCGCTGATGGATCGGGTTGATTTTTATGTGGTGCGTAACGGACAAATTGAAAAGAAAATCAACATGGGCGATCAACGTCCGATGAGTCAACGCCCCATAGATCATCGGCATTTTCTGGTTCCACTCGACTTTGCAGCACACGATCACATTCAGGTGTTGATGCGTGTCGAAACCACAGGCTCACTACAAATGCCACTGACCATCTGGGATTTGCGGGAATTTTTCAAGCACGATCAAATCGTTTATTCATTCCAACTGATGTTTTTGGGCATTATGTTTGGTTTGGCACTCTATAATTTTTTCTTATTTTTGGCAACTCGAGATGTCAGCTATGTGTGGTACGTTGGTAGTTTGGTCTCGATTACAGGCGTGATTTTATGTTTATATGGATTACCTGCTCAATTTGTCTGGCCTGAATATCCAAGACTAAATAATTTCTCATTGGTTGGCTCGATTAGCACCAGTTTGATTTTTGCATCATTATTTGCATATCGATTTCTGCGCCTGCATCGCTATAATCTATTTATTCGTTGTACTTGTTTGTCGATTAGTATTATGGGTGGGCTGCTGTTGATCGGCAATTTTATCCTACCCTACAATATTTCGATTCGTGCAGGCACAACCATGACCGTGATTGAAGCGGTTGCGGCGATTTCAATTGGATTATATCTGTGGCGACGCGGTGAGCCATTAGCCAAGTTTTATACCATTGCATGGTTTGCCTTTTTGTTTGGCACGGTGATGCTGATTTTGAGCAAATGGGGCATGATTCCACGCAATATTGTGGTGGAAAATATCCAACCCATTGGTTTTGTGGCCGAAGGACTGTTGTTGTCGTTGGCGCTGGCTTATCGGATGAACTTACATCGGCGCAAACGTTATCAAGCACAGCTTCATTTATTTAATATGCAAAAAGAAGCCAATATGATTTTGGAGCAGCGCGTCCAAGAACGCACCGCTGCCCTTGAAGAAGCCAATCGCCAACTCAAAGAACTCAATCAACGAGATGGTTTGACGGGCGTCTACAATCGTGCATTTTTTGAAGAAAAATTACAACACGAATGGAATAAAGGCACCCGCGCAGATGTGCATTTGGGTTTGCTGATGATTGATGGAGATGGGTTTAAAAAGATTAATGACCAATATGGGCATTTGTGTGGGGATGCTTGCCTCAAACATTTTGCCAAGCTGTTTGCGCAGACCGTCACGCGTGCCGGTGATTTTGTTGCCCGTTATGGTGGTGAAGAGTTTGTATTATTACTGTGTCATATTCATCTCGACAACGCCGCATTTGTGGCTGAGAAAATTCGTCGTTTAATTGCTGAGACGCCGTTTGTGTGGGAAGGTCAACAGATTTCGTTGTCGGTGAGTATTGGGGTGGCTTGCGCGATCCCTCAAGCCTTTGTCGATGCCAAACAACTGGTCAAAACCGCCGATGAAGCGTGCTATCAGGCCAAACATGCAGGGCGGAATCAGGTGATGGTGGCGACCGACCAAGGCGCAATTGCGTATGCACAATTTATCAGTGATCAGCAGTTTCGTTTGCAGCCCAGCTGAGCGTCGCGACCAATCCACCGTTTGGATGATTGTGCAGGCTTAAACGGGCACCATGTCGTTTGGCAGTCGCTTGGACTATCGCCAGCCCCAAGCCACTGCCGCCGCCATCGGCACGCGAGCCTTGTTTAAATCGCTCGGTGACTTCGCCAATCCATGCCTGATCAATCCCCTGCCCTGCATCATGCACGGTGAGTGCAATCCCTTGTGGTTGCTGCTGCAAAGACAGTTGAATCACACTGCCATCGGGAGAATGACGCATGGCGTTGTCGATCAGGTTACGGATCATGGCAACCAACAACGCCGCATCGCCTTGCATCTGGATCGGATGAGGGGCGTCCACCTCCAGTTCAATCTCACGTTTGAGTGCCAACGGAATCAATTGCGCCACCACTTCACGCAAGAGTTGATCAAGGGCAACCGTGGTAATCGACTCGCGCTGCTGCTGGCTATCTAGACGTGCCAACAACAACATTTGTTCAACCACTTGTTGGTTGCGTTCAACACTGAGCATGAGTTTTTGTAAGATGTCGCGTTGTTGCTGCGGCTGCGCCAAGGCTTGTTCGACTTGTAGCTTCACCACTGCCAGCGGAGTGCGTAACTCGTGGGCAGCATCGGCCAAAAATGCACGTTCACGCTCAATCGATTGCTCAACACGATGAAATAAGGCATTGAGCTCATCAACCACCGGTTGTAATTCTTGCGATGTGGGCGTCATGTAGATTGGCTGTAAATCCCCCACATGACGGGTGGCAATGGTCTTGCCGAGCATCATCAAGGGGCGTAGTGCCGCCTTCAGCTCACGACGCAGCCACCATGTGGCTAGTCCTAACCCGACGAGCATGCCAAGTAACAGACTCGCTTCAATATTTTCGCTCAGTTCCCCACGAATATCGGTACGCTCGGCAACAACCAACCAATGTTGATTTTGATCTAACCACACTGTATAGACTTTCCAGTCGTAGCTGTCGCCATCAAAGGTGCTAAATCCTGATTGTAAAGGCGCAAGGGCATGCCGTGGCGAGCTTGGCGAACGGACAATCAACTGTCCATCTTGTGACCAGACTTGTACTGCAAGTTTTTTCTCATAAGCATGACCTTTAAACATCGGGTTTTCAGCATCAATGTGCTCATCAAGGCTTTCTTCGAGTGCCCGTTGCAGCGATTGCCAATCATCAGCAGTAGCCTTCTGGTTGGCAATTCCTTTGATAAATCTGGCATTTTCGATCAGTTGCGCATCAAACAGTTCGCCGACTTCATGACGGGTTGACCAATAGCTCAGCACACTACTTAAGCTTAAGCCAAACACTAAGGCCAATAAGCTGCCGCGAAAAACCCGCCGGTCAATCGAGTATGCTGTGCGCTGAGTCATGGCTGTTGCACCATATAACCGACACCACGTAAGGTGCGGATAAATTGCGGATACAGCTTTTTGCGCAGATGATGAATATGGACTTCTAGGGTATTACTTTCGACTTCACTGTCGGCGTCAAGCAGAGAAGACTCCAAGCGATCACGGGTCATCACTTGATCGGCGTGCTCCATCAGCAGCTGCAACAAGCGAAACTCCTGCCGTGACAATACAACAGGTTGCGATTGGTAGCTGATTTGATGGGAAATCGGGTCTAAGCTGACCTCACCAATCTGAATCTTCGGCTGTGCGCGCCCCTGCCGACGACGAATCACGGCACGCAAACGCGCCAGCAGCTCCGCCAAGTCAAACGGCTTGAGTACATAATCATCTGCACCAAGATCCAGCCCCATCACCCGATCTTGCACTTGATCGCGTGCGGTGAGCATCAAGACCGGCACATCACAACCGGTCGAACGCAAACGCGATAACACCTCAAATCCAGATAAGCGCGGCAAGCCAACATCCAAAATCAATACATCATGTTGCTGTTGTTGCAGGGTTTGGCGGACACGTTCGCCATCTTTATGCCAGTCGACTTGAGCGCCATGCGCCATCAACACCTCTTGCAACGACTCACCGAGCATCAAATCATCTTCGACCAGCAAAATGCGCTGTCCCATCAATCCACGATCCATGCTTGTCCCTCAGTTTGTTGTGCTAAAAATTCTTTTGCATGTTGACCTTGCAGCATCGCGAGTGTGGCAAGCATGCCCGCTTGGGTACAGGTATCGGCCAAAATGGTAATCGAACGCGGTGCGCCTTGTACTGGATAACCAGTGCGCGGGTCTAAAATATGCCCATAGCGGACGCCATCTTTATATAAATAGCGCTTGGCATCACCACTGGTCGCGAGTGCACCCGTGATCAGTTCAAACTGTGCCGCCGCTTGCCCGTCGGTGTCGGGGCGCTCAAGTCCAACATGCCATGCTTGACCATCCTGTCGTCGTCCACGTGCACGCAGATCACCACCAAAATTGATCAAAAACGCCCCATCAAATTGCTGAGCGACCAAATCAAAACAACGATCCACCGCGTATTCTTTGCCAATCCCACCCAAATCTATTTCCATTCCCGCAGGCAGATAAATTTGTTGTGTGCTAGGTTGCCAACCAATCTTTGACCAGCCGATACGCGGCAACATGGCCTGCACCGCAGCTGCGGTCGGGATACGATCAGAGCCATCAAAACGCCAAATTTGCCGTAGCACGCCTGAGCTAATATCAAATGCACCTTCCGACAATTGATACAAAGTATCGGCAAAATTGAGCAATTGGCTGGTTTCGGCATCGACGGTACACCATTGATCGACCTGCTGATGCAACCGACTAACCACACTATCCGCTTGATAACGGCTGTACTTTTGCTCAATTCGCCATGCCTCAGTCGCGACCAACTCCAACAGACGTGCGGCAAGCTGCCAATCTTGGGTGTCGATCAACAGTTGGCAG
>CALFYA010000074.1 GCA_937952925.1 uncultured Moraxellaceae bacterium | reverse complement strand
TACCGGCACAGAAGTGTCGTCGTTTTATGATCCGATGATTGCCAAGTTGATTGTGCATGCCGACACCCGCGAAGCCGCGATTGCCAAAATGCAAACCGCATTGGCGGCCAGCCGTTTGCATGGCATCCGCACCAATTTGGATTATTTGCGCCATGTGGTGGCTGAGCCACGTTTTCATCAAGGCTTGGTGTGGACACGCCTGCTCGATCAGTTTGACTATCACGCGCAAGTGATTGAAGTGCTCGATGCCGGCACCTATAGCAGCGTGCAAGACTTCCCCGGTCGTTTGGGCTACTGGGATATTGGCGTGCCGCCATCCGGCCCAATGGATGATTGGGCGTTTCGACTCGCCAACCGGATTGTGGGCAACCACAGCAGCGCCGCAGCGCTAGAGTTGACCTTGCAAGGGCCAACCCTCAAATTTCACACGGACACCATCATCGCGCTGACTGGTGCCGACTGCCCTGCCACCCTTGATGGTGAGCCGGTCGATTATTGGCAACCGATCAGCATCAAAGCGGGTCAAATCCTCAAACTTGGCCGCGCACAAACCGGCTGCCGCACCTATTTGGCGGTGCGTAATGGTATTGATGTGCCAGTGTATTTGGGTAGTCGCTCGACTTTTGCATTAGGGCAATTTGGTGGTCATGCCGGACGTATTTTGCGCCCCACCGATATGCTGGCGATTTCCGATCCCACACTGCCTGCCTGCACCACGCCTGCACCGATCAGTGAGCCGTGTGCCGTCGCCGCCGATGTCATCCCCAGCTACGGGCAAACATGGTCGATTGGGGTGTTGTATGGCCCACATGGTGCACCAGACTTTTTTACCCCTGAGGCGATTGAAGAGTTTTTTGCCTCACCGTGGCAAGTGCACTACAACTCCAACCGTTTGGGCGTGCGCTTGACCGGTGCCAAGCCCACATGGGCGCGTGCCGATGGTGGCGAAGCCGGTTTACACCCGTCCAACGTCCACGACTGTGAATATGCGATTGGCTCCATCAATTTTACCGGTGACTCGCCGGTGATTTTGACCAAAGATGGCCCAAGCCTCGGTGGGTTTGTCTGTCCGGTCACCATTGCCAAAGCCGAGCTGTGGAAAGTCGGCCAAGTCAAACCCGGTGATCAAATTTGGTTCCACCCGATCAGCTACGAACAAGCCGATGCCCTCGAGCAAGCCCAACTTGCCAGCCTAGACGCGTTGACTGCGCACGTCGCACCGAGCCTGCCTGTGCCATCGCTGGCACCGAGCAGCACCAACTCTGCCACCATTTTGGCCGAGCGAACCGCCAGCAGTGACACCCCCAAAGTAGTGTATCGACAAGCCGGCGATGCCTATATTTTGCTTGAATACGGCGACAACGTGCTGGATATCGCCTTGCGCTTGCGGGTGCATCTGCTGATGCAAGCCATCAAGACCGCACAGCTTGCAGGCATTGAGGAACTCGCACCGGGTGTGCGCTCCTTGCAGATCCGCTACAACAGCCGTGTACTCAGCCAATCCGCGTTGATTGCGCATTTACAACAGCTTGAGTCGGGGTTGGGCGATGTCAGTACGCTCAAAATCCCCACCCGTATCGTGCATTTGCCGATGGCATTTGAAGATACAGCCACCCTTGCGGCGGTACAGCGTTATCAAGAAACCGTGCGTGCTCAAGCGCCGTGGCTGCCCAACAACGTCGATTTTATGCAACGCACCAATGGTCTTGCCCACCGCGATGAGGTGAAAAAGATCATTTTTGAGGCCAGCTATTTTATCTTAGGGTTGGGTGATGTGTATCTCGATGCGCCCTGTGCCGTACCGTTAGATCCGCGTCATCGTTTGCTCAGCTCCAAATACAACCCTGCACGCACCTACACCGCCGAAGGCACGGTGGGGATTGGCGGCATGTACATGTGTATTTATGGCATGGATTCACCCGGCGGCTATCAATTGGTGGGGCGTACCCTGCCGATTTGGAACAAATATTGCAAACACGCGCAGTTCAAAGACGCTCAGCCGTGGCTGCTGCACTTTTTCGATCAAGTCCGCTTTTATGAAGTCAGTGAAGCGGAGCTGACCGTGCTACGCGAAGAATTTCGTGAAGGACGGGCGCAGATCCAGATCGAAGAAGCCGAATTTGATTTTGCCGCATACCAGCAGTTTTTGCAGGATGAAGCCGACTCGATTGCTGCCTTCCAAGCCGCACAGCAACAGGCATTTTTGACTGAAGTCGAACGCTGGAAGACTGATGATAGCGAACAAACAGCAACGCTCATCAGTGCCAACACCGACGATGAGATTGATCCTGATCATCATCGGGTCAACGCCGACATGAGTGGTAGCGTCTGGAAAGTATTGGTCGAGGCTGGCCAAACTGTAGCAGCAGGCACGCCACTGGTGGTGATTGAAGCCATGAAAATCGAGCTTGCCATTCATGCCCCGATTAGTGGTACTGTGGCGTCGATTCGTTGTCAGTCTGGGCAACCGGTCGTGCCCGGTGATGCCTTGCTTTTTCTTGAACCGACTGCTTAAAGGTATTGCGATGCAGCTTGCTCCTCTCCCTCGTCCGACTGTTCGCCCCAAGTTGCGTCCCGAAAACTTGGCAGAGCGCATTTACGACCAAATCAAAAAAGATATTTTTGAATTTCGGTTGTTGCCTGGTGATCGGTTTAGCGAGGG
>CALFYA010000073.1 GCA_937952925.1 uncultured Moraxellaceae bacterium | reverse complement strand
CGTCGCGACAAACCCTTGACGAATAAACTGTTCTTGCCCACACGCCAAGATGCGCTCAAGCAAGGCAGGATCGCGTGGCCGTCCTCGTTTGGGCGAGGATTGGCGATGTTGACAGGGGGTGTCTGATTTCATGTACTTGACAGTCCAATAATGCAGCATACAATTCGGATACTGACCAGTATATTAAATGAGACCGCCATGGACAATCGCCACGCGACACATGGGCACTGCTTTCGGGGACATACGGCGCTGCGTCAGCACACCACAAGGATCGACCCACGTCGATGGTGGATGCTGCTGCTCTGTGCTGCCCTCTCGGCATGCCAGTCCGTCCCCCCACCCAAAACCTCCAATATCCCGTTGGTCAACAGTGCAGCATCCGAAGTGTTGCCGGATGCCAAATGGTGGCAACAATTTGATGATCCTGTGCTCAATCAATTGATTGAACGTGCCGCCGCCAACAATCTTGATATCAATGTTGCGGTTGCAAGGCTGCAACAAGCCCAAGCGGGCGTGACGGCCAACCAATCGCGGCTACTGCCCACGGTGTCGCTCGGTGGCGCAGTCTCCGATAGCAAAAGTGATCTCCCCACGGCGGTCAAACAAGGCAAACCAGATACCAAAGCCCTACAACTTTCTGCTGACCTCAAATGGGAACTCGACGTGTTTGGCAGCAATCGAGCCGCAGCCAACGCCGCAGCCGCCGAAGCACAAGCCGCCTCATGGGGGATTTCGGGGACACAGCTGTTGGTGCTCGGCGAAGTGGTACGCCAATACATGACATGGCAAGGTGCAGCCGAACGCTTACGTTTGCTCGATCAATTGCTTGCCAATCAACAGCAAACCTTGCAACGTACCCAAAGCCTACGCAAAGAAGGCATGGCGAGTGATTTTGATCTGAGCCGTGTGCAAGCTGAGATCAGTAGCACACAGGCGTTGTTGCCGTCACTACGCACCTTGCAAGCAGTCAGTCAGCATCGCTTGAGTGTGTTGACGGGTGAAAACCCTGCTGCACCGTCGTTTATATTGACCGCCAAGCCGGTATCGGCATGGCCGGTATTGCGAGCGTTGCCACGTCAGCAACAAGCCGATTTGCTCAAACGTCGCCCCGATGTGCGTGCCGCCGAACAACAACTCGCGGCGAGTAGTGCGGCGCTGGCATCGGCTAAAGCGGATCGGTTTCCCAAGTTTTTTGCCAATGCGGTATGGGGTGAGCAAAAACTGCGACTCAATGGCTTACAGCTCGCCACCTCACCCTATCAGCAAGTGGCCTTGGCCTTTAGTGCGCCGATCCTCAATCGTGGCTTGATCAACGCCAATATCGAGGCCAAAACGGCTCAAGAGCAACAAGCCCTGCTCAAATACGACCACACCATTTTGCAGGCGATTGAGCAAGTCGAAAACAGCTTGGTCGCCGCACAACAAGAGCAACAACGCACCCAAGCCCTGCTGCAAAGCCGTGAACAACGCCAAACCGCGCTCAAGCATGCCAAATCGCTGTATCGCGAAGGTCAAACCGGTGTGTTGCCGGTGCTCGATGTCGAGCGTGGCATCTTGTCTGCCGAGTTGTCGTTGGTCGATAGCCAGCTACAAAACAGCCTGAATCTGATCCAACTGTATACCGCGATGGGCGGTGGTTGGGATCAACTCCCCCTCCCCAAAACCCTTGCTAGCCCTGCTCATTCTGCATCCACGACCGGAGCAACCACACCATGAATTCTTTGATGCGCACCACTGCGACTGCCCTGAGTGTGGCCATGCTGCTCAGTGGCTGTAAAACCGAACAACCGACCACCACTGCACCCGTGGTGCATCCGGTGATGGTTACGGTGGTCAAATCGCAAGCCACCGAGCAAGCTCGTCGTCTGAGCGCGAGTATCGCTGCACGCGACGAAACCAATATTGCCTTTCGTGCCAGTGGTCGGGTGACCACCCGCTTGGTCGAGATCGGGCAAGTGGTACAAGCGGGTGAGCCACTCGCAATCATTGACGCCAAAGATTATGAACTCGCGGTGGCAGCAGCAAACGATCAGTTGCGTGCCGCACAAGTCGATGCCAAACAACAACGCGCTGATGCCGAGCGTTTGGCACGCCTGATGAAAGATGGCTCGGTGGGCACTGCTGATCATGATCGACAAAAAGCCCGCGCCGATGCCGCCCAAGCCCTGCAAGAGCAAGCCAGCCGCCAGCTTGCTTTGGCCAAGAATCGAGTGCAATACACCACTTTGGTTGCGCCGTTTAGTGGTGTGGTGACTGCTGTCCGTGTCGAAGCCGGTCAAGTGGTGGCCGAAGGTCAGCCGGTGTTGAGCATGGCGCGTACCGATGCGCTTGATGTGGTGGCGGATATCCCTGAGCAACTCGTCAGCGAACTGTCAGGTTGGCAAGCTCAAGTGAGCCTGTGGAACGATCCAAGCAAACGCTACCCTGTCCGCTTGCGTGAACTCTCACCGATTGCCAATCCGCAAACTCGCACCTTTAGCGCTCGCTTTAGTGGCGCACCTGCCTCATGGAAATTGGGCATGACCGCGCAGCTGTGGTTGCAATCGGGGCAAGCCACCGGTTCGGCAGCGGTGTTACCGGCGACCGCATTGATCCAACGCCAAAATAACCAACCTTTTGTCTGGAAAGTGACCGGTAGCAAAGTCAGCGCCATCCCCGTCACCATTGTGCGCTACCAACAAGAACAGGTGTTGCTGCAAGGCTTGCAAGATGGCGATCAAATCGTCTCAGCCGGTGCACAAAAACTCGATGCCAACATGCCCGTCCGTGCGATTGTGCGACCTGAACCGGTATTGAGCCAAGCGGGTATTGCCACACAAGGAGCCGCACCATGAGTCGATTCAATCTGTCTGAATGGGCGGTGCATCATCGGTCGATGGTGGTGTTTTTGATGTTGGTGATCTTGATCGGTGGCGTGTTTAGCTTTATGAAGCTCGGCCGCTCCGAAGATCCCAAATTCAACGTCCCGATCATGACTGGCGTGGTGGTGTGGCCGGGTGCTAACTCACACGATGTCGAAACCCAAGTGCTCAATCGTCTCGAGCAAGAGCTGCAAGAGATCGATGGTTTTGACAATATCACCAGCTTTTCCAAACAAGGCTATGGCGGCTTTAAATTGGTGATGCGCGGTGGCCTGAGCAATCAGCAACTGCATGATGCATGGTATCAAGCCCGTAAAAAAGTCAATGACATCAAAAGTGACTTGCCACAAGGGGTGCAAGGGCCATTTTTTAATGATGAACACAACGACGTGTATAGCGCCTTGTATACCCTGCAAGCACCTGATCTGACCGTAGCCGAACTCAACGACTATAGCAGTTTGATCAAACGTGAGCTGCAAACTGTCCCGCAGATTGCCAAAGTCGATGTGATGGGCAAGCAGGCTGAGCGCGTGGAAGTGAGTTTTTCCAGTCAACGCTTGGCCGCTTTGGGACTAAACCCGCAAATCTTGATCAGTGCCATCCAACAGCAAAATCAGCTTAATCCGTCGGGTGCAGTGGAAACCGGCAATGATCGGATTTTTGTACGGGTCGATGGCACGCTCAAAGGCGTCGAGGATATTGCTAAGATCCCGATCAATGGTGGCAATCAATTGCTGACATTAGGCGATGTGGCCAACATCAAGCTGACCACCCAAGATCCTGCCAGCCTACGCATTCGTTTCCAAGGCAATCCAACCTTGATCTTGGGCGTCACCATGCAAGCCAATGGCGACATCCTCAAGTTTGGTGACAATCTCAAGCTGCGGATGAGCGAGATTCAAGCCAAACTACCGCTCGGCTTTGAGATCAAACAAATCTCCGATCAGCCCAAAGTGGTGGCGGATTCGGTGTGGGAGTTTGAGCGTACCTTCCTTGAAGCCTTGGCGATTGTGTTGCTGGTGTGCTTGGTATTTTTGGGCTGGCGTACGGGTGTGGTGGTGGCGACCTCTGTGCCACTCACCCTTGGCATCGTGGCGATGGTCATGTATGCGATGGGGTGGAATCTCGACCGGATTTCGCTTGGTGCGTTGATTATTGCACTGGGCTTGTTGGTCGATGACGCGATTATTGCCGTCGAGATGATGGTGGTCAAACTCGAGCAAGGTTGGGATCGGGTGCGTGCTGCCACCTATGCTTATACGTCTACGGCCTTTCCGATGCTAACCGGTACGATGGTCACGGTGGCAGGTTTCATGCCAGTGGGATTTGCCAAATCAACCTCTGGTGAATATGCCGGTGGGATCTTTTGGATTGTCGGCACCGCGTTGGCCGCGTCTTGGATTGTGGCGGTGATTTTTACGCCCTATCTGGGCATCAAGCTGTTGCCCAAAGATTTGGCACAAAAACATCAGCATGATCCCTATGATCGCCCGCTATATCATCGTTTCCGTGCGGTTGTCGCATGGACGGTGCGTCATCGTGCGGTGGTACTTGGCAGTACCGCAGGCTTATTTGCCCTTGCCATCGTCGGGATGGGATTGGTGCAACAGCAGTTTTTTCCCACCACGTCACGCCCTGAGCTGCTCGTCGAGCTACGCATGAAAGAAGGCGCCGCCTTTGAAGCCACCGAAACCGAAGTCAAACGTCTGGAAAAAGTGCTGCTCAAAGATCCTGACATTGAATATTTCACCAGCTATATCGGCGCGAGCGCCCCTCGCTTTTTCCTGTCGCTTGCGCCAGAGTTGCCCAATACCAGCTTTGCCCAGTTGGTGGTGATGACCGATGGCGTGGAGTCACGCGAAAAAGTCCGTGCACGCTTGATCAAGATGTTCAATGAAGATGTTGCGTTTCCTAATGTCCGTGGTCGAGTCACGCGCTTGGAGTTTGGCCCTTGGGTGGGTTTTCCAGTGCAATTTCGGGTGATTGGCCCAGATGCGGATCTGGTACGCGATATTGCCGCACAGGTGCGTGATCAAGTGCGGCAAAGTCCCTTGGTGCGTGATACTCAGCTCGATTGGAACGAACAAGCCCGTAGCCTGAATATCAAAGTCGATCAAGACAAGGTGCGCTTGCTCGGTTTATCAAGCACGGATGTCTCCAATACGGTTCAAGCGGTGTTGTCTGGTGTCCCTGTCAGTCAAATTCGCCGTCAAGAAGAACTGGTTGATATCGTGGTGCGTGCGACGCCCGATGAGCGCCGTGCGATTGACCAACTCGGAGATATCCAACTGTTTAGCCGCACCGGAGCAGTGGTTCCTCTGTCACAAGTGGCAACAGTTGAGCCAAGCTTTGAAGAGCCAGTGCTGTGGCGACGTAACCGTGATTTGGTACTCACTGTGCGTAGTGATATTGCCGATGGGGTGCAAGCACCGTATGCCTCACAACAAATCTGGCCGAAGCTGCAACCGATGATCGACAAACTGCCGGTTGGCTATCGCATCGAAATGGGTGGTGCCATTGAGGAAAGCAACAAAGCCAATGTCGCGTTGGCTGCGGTGTTTCCAATCATGTTGTTGGTGATGCTGACCTTCTTGATGATGCAAGTGCAAAGCTTCTCACGGATGTGGATGGTGTTTATGACCTTCCCGCTGGGCTTTATTGGCGTTGTCCCAGCGTTACTGCTGTTTAACGCCCCGTTTGGCTTTGTGGCTCTGCTGGGTGTGATTGCCCTCGGTGGCATGATCATGCGTAACTCGGTGATCTTGGTGGTGCAAATCGATCAAGATATCGAGTCTGGCCTAGATCCTTACCACGCCATTATTGAAGCGACGGTACGCCGTGCACGTCCTGTGATTCTCACAGCTGCTGCTGCGATGCTCGCCATGGTGCCCTTGTCGAGTAGTATCTTCTGGGGGCCTATGGCAATTGCAATCATGGGAGGGCTGGTGGTTGCAACGGGTCTGACCTTGGTGTTTGTCCCTGCCTTGTACGCGCTGTGGTTTAGGGTCAAACCCATCTCAAGTGATCAGCCACCTCTTAGTAACGTTTAATCTTGTTTAACCCAAAAGCCATCAATTTGATTTGATGGCTTTTTTTAAACGTCCGTTTGGGATCAGGTAAAAACCAAGTCTTTGATTCCATCAATTTGTCATGTGCAGGTAGGACACAAAACTCGGTTGATGTTTTAGCTCGCGACATGAGCTGTATACGGCATAAAATTTTGATACGGACGCCGCTTGTAAAGTTTAGGGTCTGTCGACGATCATTTAAATCGTTTGATAGTTAATCGTTCGCTTTGTATATCGAATTGGGGTAGTTGAGACAGCGCTGTTTTTTGATCAAAAAACAATCATTTTTGCTACCGAGAATCTACACCGAAAAAAGCCTATTTTTTGACCTTTTATAAAATTGGCTGATTTTTGGTTTAAATTAATGATTTTTATAAAATTAAATGCTTTTTACCTGTTAATCGCTATTTTAGTGTCAAAAGCGCGCAGCTATGCCGATGCAAATTTGCGTTTAGAGCGCATTGGTGATGATGGTGATACATTCACGCGTCTTTTACTGTGATTAGCCTTAAAACGCTTTAAAACGCCGTTTAAACGCATCTGTCATGCCAAAACCTCCAAATGATGTAATTTGAACCATACTGATGGTGGATAACCTCAATCGGTGCTCTTTGCTCTGTTTTGAGATGGAGGCCGTATTTCAAAATGTTTCAAAACTGCTGTTTTTTTAATCAATCAAAAAAATATTTCTCATGCGCGTGTACACACGCGTTTGGTTAAAAAAAGGTTAATATTAAGGTTAAAATAGGTTAAAGCAAAAAAAAGTGCTGCAACATCATGAAAAATATAAGGAAAAAAGAGGGTCTGCGCGCAGCTATGCCGATAAAGCGCGCAGCTATGCCGATAAGGCGCGCAGCTATGCCGATAAAGCGCGCAGCTATGCCGATGGGGCGCGCAGCTATGCCGATGAAAGCGCGCAGCTATGCCGATGGCTATTTTAAAATCTATCAGCTATGCTCAGGGCGCTGTTTTTTGTATGTCATATCAAAAAAACATGAAAAAAATCACATTTTCATTGCCAACATGACGCCCAAAACGCGCAGCTATGCCGATGAAATTGGCGATGAGGGCGCGCAGCTATGCCGATGCAAAAACAGGGGAAAAAATGGGGAAAAACGCTGGTTTTTTGATCAAAAAATCGACAAAAATCGAGTAAATTTGATTAAAAAATAGACGAAATAAGCCAAAAATATGCCATCAAATGCAAAACAGCATCTAAAAGCGCGCAGCTATGCCGATGGATCTGGGTAAATTCGTTGAATTATTGATCGTTTTGGGTTGGGTCAATCGCTGCTGTTGTTGCTGAGTCGGGCAAATCAGGCAGTTCAATCTGATCTTGTGGGACTCGCCACCACGATATTTTGCCATCGGTGCGAAACTGAATGTCTCGAATCAGTCCCAATCGCTCAAGTTCAGTGAGTGCTTTGCTCAATGAACGCGCTTGAAAATCTCTCAGGCGGCCACCGGAGCCACTCCACAATTGCAACAGTTGGGCGCTGATCACATGGGTTTTGCCTTCTTCGTGGGTGGCGACATAGTTTTGTAGCCATTTTGCCATGTCTTGTCTGCGCCCAATCCGCAGGCGGGTATGCATGTCCACAAGGCCATATTCCATATGACCAAACAGTTTGATGATCTCCGGATTCATCCGCAGCCAGTATTCACCCGTTTGCTCATCAAGCGCATAGCCATCAATCAAGTGTAAGGCGGCTTTGTAGCGTTTGGTTTGGATAATCACCGTACCACTGGTGAGACGATAAAAGCTTTCTTGCAGCCATTCATATTGTGATTTGCCTACACTACGACCAATATTGCGCAAAAATTGCGCACGGTTAAAGTAAATGGTATCGCCAAGTTGCATGCCTTGAGCAACACGCAGCGCCTGCAAAAATACATCGTTGTCGGCCATATCGAGCTGTAGGCCAGAGTAATAGATACTGGCATCGCCACGACTCGCCATCAGAGCCTTTTCGTGTTTTTGTCGTTCGCCGGTTTTGATCGGCGCAAAAATACTCGACCGTGCCAAATGGTTGGGCATGGCCGAATCAAGGGGGGGAAACAGCGGTAATGTACCGCGCGTTTTGGTCTCACTCGATGATGGCGTATCACTCGGTTTGGGTGGGCGTGGGGGAGCCTTTTCAGCAGAAGGGAGGTCTGGAGCGGTTAATTCAAGCGCTGGAGTTGCTGCGGGGTGTTGCTGTTGACGTGCTTGTACCGCGTGCTCGATTTCCTGTCGTGCTTTGTCGAGAGCATTTGCCATCGCCTACCCCTTTACCTGTGATGAACGTGTGATGGGTGAGTGGTCACCGATCAGGTATACAGCATGGCGTGTTCGCTTAGCATTTGGCAAGTGATCGACCATCGGCATAGCTGCGCACATATATTTATATATAAATATATAATTATTTTCGATTGAACGCATTGATCTGATTCATTTCACCCTCAACGCTCGCCCAAGGATTCATCCCATGTTTTGACAATTGGTTTGGTCAAATACGATAACACGGTACGATCGCGCGATTTGATTTCTACACTCGCGGTCATGCCCGGCCGAATCATAATTTGGCTGCTACGAGTATCTTTGGGATCCGGTGGCGTGACTTGAATATGCGCACGATACGAATAGGCAGCCCCTTGCGGCGTGTCTTCGCGGAGGGTGTCTGGACTAATATAAGTCACTTTGCCATGTAAACTGCCAAAAATGGAGTAGTCATAAGCATCGAGCTTGATGAGTGCAGACTGCCCCATTTGCACATAGGCAATATCGGCAGGACTGATTTTGACTTCTACAATCAGTTGCGAGTTGGTCGGGACAAGCTCCATCAGGGTTTCGGCTTGGCGCAGCACACCGCCCAACGTATGCACGCTAATGTTTTTGACCAATCCATCGACGGGGGCGACCAACTCGGTATGCGAGAGCACTTGCTCTCGATCTCGTAGTTGCTCGGTTTGTGTATCAAGCTCTTCTTGGACTTTGGTCAGTTCTTGTTGTGCTTCTTCAAAATAACGATTTTGTCGATTGACAATTTGTGCGTCTAGATCGGCGACTTGGCGCTGGAGACGCAAGATATCAGCTTGGCTAACATCGCCAAAACTAAAGATTTTCTCATTCATCGCCAATTCGTCGCGTGCCAATTTGAGCAGGCGTTTGAGCGCAGCAATTTCTTCATCAATCGCTTGTTTACGCCGTTGATAGAGCGCCCGTTGGTTTTGTAAATATTCGGGATAGGCTTGCAGATCGGATGAAAACACCAAGGGCTGTTGTTGCATTTCGGCATATAAACGTGTGCGTGCCGCCATTAAGGCAGCCACCCGCGATTGACTATCGTTGACCGCAACTTGAGCGCGTTTGGTTTCAAGTACGGCCAATTTTTGCCCTGCTGTGACCGATTGGCCTTCTTTGACCAGCAGCTGTGCAATCACACCGCCGTCGGTGCTTTGGATTTGTTGGGTGCGACCGGCGGCAATCACTTGGCCTTGTACGCGGGTGACTTGATCCACCCGAGCCACCGATGCCCAGCCCACCAAACCACTAAACCCAAGCATGCAGACCCACAGAAAGATCGATGAGCGTTTGGCGTTGTCGATATGAAGATCATTCATCATCTATTCTCTATGCTGATGCGCTAGGCTGAGCGGCCAAATGTGCCAAGACTTTATCGCGTGGGCCTTGAATCACCACCCGCTGACCTGCCACCACCATCAGGCGTGAGACCAAGTTGAGTAAGGCGGGTTTGTGTGTGACCAAAATCAAGGTGGCGTGTTGGTCGAGTTGATCGATCAGTGCTTGCAAACATTGGCGCTCTTGTTGCTCATCCATGGATGCGGTTGGTTCATCCAGCAGCAAAATTTTGGGTTTCATCAATAAAATACGGGTAAATGCCACCAGTTGACGTTGACCGCCCGACAGCCCTTTGCCCCCTTCATGGATGGGTAAATCAAAACCTTTGGGGTGTGCGGCCACCACACGCGCTAATCCGGTACGATGAGCCACCTCCATCAACACCTCATCGCCCGGATCGGGCATGCCAATCAGCAGGTTTTCGCGTAAGGTGCCTGCAAACAAGCGATGGTCTTGTTGCAAATAGCCCACATGCTGTACCAACACTTGTGGGCTGATTTGGCTTAGATCCATGCCATCAAGCAGCACTTGGCCTTGATTGGGGCGATATAAACCAGCCAGCATTTTGAGTAAGGTGGATTTACCTGAGCCAATCGGGCCAATCACCCCCACCCGATCCCCTGCGTTGATCACCAGCTCCTCGACCTCAATGGCGGCCAAATCTTTGGTATATTCAAAACGCGCATCTTTGAGTTGGTAGTGACCTTTGAGTTGCTGTGGGATCAAGGGCTTGGTGCCCACAGGAATATCTTGCTCCAGCGCGTACAGCCCATCGAGTCCTTTGATGGCTGCCTTGGCATGAGAATGTTGTACCAACAACGAGGGCAACGACATGACTGGCATGAGTACGCGGCTGCTCAAAATCGAACAAGCAATCAACCCGCCCATCGACATGTTGCCCTGAATCACCAAGATGGCACCCACCACCACCAGACCGGCATAGCTGATTTGTTGTAGGGTTTGTGACACATAATTGACGCCTTCATTGAGATGGCGAGTTTTCAGATCGCTGCCAATGGTCAATTGATTGTTGTATATCCAGCGCGATAAAAATTTCCAGTTGCCCCCACCGGATTTGATGGTTTCAATGCCCTCGACAGTTTCGACCAACAGCCCCGTTTTGAGATTGCTGTATTGTGCGGATTCAAGCGTGTATTTTTCGATTTTACGCCGACTAAACCAGCCGACAACCAAGGAAATCACCGCAGCCAACGCTGGAATCAGTGCCAGTACCGGACTGCCAATCACCACAATCAACAGCAAAAACATGACGCCAAGCGGTAAATCCACCACGGTAAATAAAGTGCTGGAGGTATAAAATGAGCGAACTTGCTCATAGCCGCGCAGCTGCGATGCCAAACTCCCCACGCTTTTGGGCAACTGATCAATCCGAATACCAAGCAGTTGCTGATAGACTTGCTTACTCAGCAAGGTATCCACACCGACCACCACCGCATCCATGATGTGTGAGCGGCTGATTTTGATCAATAATTCCAAAATAATCAGAAATAAAACACCCGTTGCCAGTGTTGCTAGGGTTGCCAATCCTTTGGTTGGAATGACGCGGTCATAGACTTGCATCGAAAACAATGAAATGCCGAGCGTCAGCAAGCCAATAAACAACGAGGCCAAAATACTTTGAAAAAAGACTGATTTTTGTTGCCAAATGGCACGATGTAACAACCCAATAAAGCTGACCGGTTTGGCGGCTACCACATCGAGCTGTGGT
>CALFYA010000072.1 GCA_937952925.1 uncultured Moraxellaceae bacterium | reverse complement strand
GAAGCATTACCGTTTAAAACGGGCTGATTGTTTAAAAAATTTAAACTTAAATTGCACAAGGTAAGACTAAATCAATAATCAAAAATGCGGTACAAATGCTTTATCGACACAAATCATCCGGTACGGAGTCAGTCATGTCACACGTTGCAATCGTATATTACAGTGGTTATGGTCACACCCAAAAACAAGCTGAAGCAGTGCTTGCCGGCGTTGCTCAAGTAGATGGCGTGCAAGGTCAATTGGTGAAAGTGGATGCCGAAGGCAATTTGTCGGATGCCGATTGGCAAACCCTTGAAGCGGCGGATGGGATTATCTTTGGTGCGCCAACCTATATGGGCGGTGTGCCTTGGCAGTTTAAGAAATTTGCTGATGCGTCGAGCAAACCGTGGTATGCGCGTAAATGGCAAGATAAGCTGGCCGCAGGCTTTACCAATTCGGCATCGATGAATGGCGATAAAGGCACCACCTTGCTGTATTTGGTCACGCTGGCGAGTCAACATGGCATGTTGTGGGTCAGTCTTGGCGTGTTGCCATCCAACAGCAAAGCCGCTGTCCGCAACGACATCAACTTTTTGGGTGGCTCGGTTGGCCTGTTGGCACAATCGCCATCGGATTCTAGCCCTGAAGAAGGCCCCTTGGCCGGTGATCTAGACACCGCCAAAGGCTTTGGTCAGCGTTTTGCACAGCAAGTCAAACGCTTGGGCTAATCCTCAATACTCCCACTCAATCGCCTTGAGTGGGAGTGTGCGTATTAGGCGCAAAACTCACGCAAAGTGGCTTGGAAGGCTTCGGTTTCAATCGCATTAAAACGACGAATTTCAGCTTCAGCATGGCGCGCAAGCGTGCCGTGGATCAACGGAATCCGCACATCCACTTCCCAATCTTGCTGGAAATAGACCTTGCCATTTTTTTCGACCAATTGACCTGAGCAGCGAAACTCAGCGGGCATATTCAAAATAAATTTAAATTGAGCGGTCATGTTGCCCAAGTTCCACAGCTCCACCCGCTTAATGCGTAGCGCATCTTGCAGGAATTTTTCGGCAAGCTTGGGGATGTTGGCTGCAAGGTTGAGCGCACGCTGCATATGGTATTGATCATTGACCAACTCCGAACGCTCAATCACCACTTTGGTACCGGGTAGACGGGAAATCAGGGTAGCGTGAAATTGTGGATTGGCTAAGGCATTACGGAAGTCATTGAGGGAAAACTCTTCAACTTCGTGCTGGATTTGGAACTTATGGGTCATGACTATGCTCTCAAGGGGTGTTGAATCGACCAAACGTGCACATGATTATGGGAATCGATATTCATCTCAAGACAAAATGCGACATAACCCTGACGGGTGCGTTCATCTGTGTCGAAAATAACAGCAATATGTGGTTATTGTTCGGGTAAATGTACCAGTAAGTCAGTGATCCCAATATTAATTCCAGCTTGATACAACAAGGTGCTCAACTGCCCACGATGATGGGTGTGGTGATTAAAAAAATGCAACATCAAGTGTCCGATCAGTTTGTGTGATACCACTCCTTTGCTGTTGGTATAGGTCAGCACTTGTGAGAGATCATCTTCGACGACGACATGCACCCAGCGGTAGATGAGTTGATCAAGTGCCAAACGCACCGTATACAAGCCGCTCAAATCTTGGTACAGCAGCTCATCAAGGGTGAGCGGTTGTGGATAGGCATAAATATGTGCCAAGACTTGCTGAAAGCGTGGATAGCTCGCAAAGCGCTTGAGCCAAATCATATCCGCCACCACCAGATGGTTGAGTGTGCCCAAAATGGAGCCAAAAAATGCCCGACGGTCTTGGGTCAGTTGATCCAACGACAATTGACCCGCAGATTGATAAAT
>CALFYA010000071.1 GCA_937952925.1 uncultured Moraxellaceae bacterium | reverse complement strand
GAAAAACTTGGAGATTTTGATCTTCATGAAGATTCTCAGATTTTTCTCTCTAGAAGTTATCAAGATCTAAAAGAATTGCATGCAGCGGTAAAAAATCAATTAAATGTGCAGGGTGGAGGTTCTAGATATGGCGTTGAACAGGTTGAGAAAAAGGATGGCTTAGGAGGATGGTGGATCGTAATCATTATCTGTTTTATTGTGTATCAGTGTAGTCATAATTGAGGTTTTTTATGAGTAGTCGGTTCCTGTTTGTGCTGTTGGCATTAAGCTTTAGTGTAGATGCTTCTCTTGCGGCTGATTTAAATCAGCAATCAAATCTGGCTGTAAAGAGTATGCAGGCTCAGGTTGCATCTACAGAAAAGATATTGTTGAAGACTAGAAAAGATATGGTTTTGCTCAAGGAGGAGATCAGCCAATTAGATAAAGACTATCAAAAACAACAGGAAAAAATAACGATTCTCACATCAGGACTCAAAGCGTCAGAGCAGAGAGAACAGACATTAGGCTTGAAGCTAGAGCAACTTGATGCGCAAAATAAAATGCTGCAGAGCTCCCTTGCACATTTAGGCCAGCAGACGGATCAAAAAACACAGCAAATTAATCAAACGATTAGCCTCAGAACACAGTGGTATGCCGCTGCAATGATTTTTTTGCTACTGTTGCTCGTCGCAGGATATTGGTATTTGAGACGGCGCAGTCATGCAAGCGAGCAAGGCTTGTCTGAACGAGTGCAAAAGGTGATCGAAACAGTACGTGCATCAGACGAAAAACTTGCCAAGTCTGACACTGAGTTGGCAGACAGCTTGTTTGCAATTTTAAACCAGCTCAAAGCACAGGATATGGCTATCGCGGCAAGCACAAAAGGAAATGCGGTTGAGCCTAATCATCATTTGCCGCTAAAACTTGCAGATGAGATTCATCGAATGCGCAAACGTTTGTCTAGTTTGCCAGCGGAAACCAAAGGGTTAACCCCGCTCAAAAAATCGCTAGAACGGCTAGAAACGGAGTTGGCTGATCAGGGGTACGAAATTATAGACCACACTGGTATGGCATATACCGAGAACCTTTCAGTGAAGGCCCGTTTTATACCAAGCGATGAACTTGATGCGGAGCAGCGCTTGATTAGCAAAGTGGTGACGCCACAAGTAAATTATCATGGTGTGCTGATTAGAATGGCAGATATTGAGGTGAGCATCGGCTCATAACACGGAGAAACAACATGAGACAAAAAATTGACTACGGCATTGACTTGGGTACAACCAACTCTGCCATTGCCCGTATGGATGGTGGTGAGGCAACCATTATTAAAAGTGATGACAAACAGATGGACACCACACCATCTTGTGTGTATTTTAATAAGAAGGAGACGATGTTTGTGGGTTTAAGTGCTAAAAGTGAAATTGATGCTGAGGCTGCTGCTGCTTTTAAGCAGCGTCGTCAAACAGCAAATAATGGCTATTTAGAATTTAAGCGTACCATGGGTACTGATCATCAATATGTCTCTTCATTTATGCAAAGAAGCTATTCATCAGAAGAGTTGTCTGCAGAGATTTTGGCAAAGCTCACCGGTTATATTCGAGATGATAAAGTCAGTGCAGTGGTTATCACTGTGCCCGCAATGTTTAAGCAGAATCAGATTGATGCCACTCAGCGTGCTGCTGAGCTTGCGGGCATTGGATATTGTGAGTTGTTGCAAGAGCCGATAGCAGCGTCGATTGCCTATGGCATTAAAGCCAGCGATAAAACAGGCTATTGGTTGGTGTTCGACTTTGGTGGTGGCACATTTGATGCTGCGCTGATGCACGTCGATGATGGAATTATGAAGGTTGTTGACACAGATGGCGACAATCATCTGGGTGGCAAAAATATTGATATTGCAATTGTCGATCAATTATTTATTCCAAGCATACAAAAACAATGCGCTGTTGAACATATTTTACAGCGTGAGCAAACGAAGTCCTTATTGCAAGGTGCACTGAAAGAATATGCAGAACAAGCTAAAATCGCTTTATCTTCAAAGCCTGTTTGGGAGTATTATCTGGAGGATTTGGGTGAAGATGATAATGGCGAGGAAATTGAATTAGACCTTAAGGTGTCTTTGGCAGAGTATGAACGGGTATGTAGTCCAATTTTTCAAAAAGCGATTGATATTTGCAATGGGCTATTAAAGCGAAATAATTTGTCGGGTCAAGATTTAGGGGCTGTGGTATTGGTAGGAGGTCCTACCTTTTCACAAACCTTGCGTCGTATGCTGACAGAGCAAGTGTCTACACAAATAGATACCAGCATTGACCCGATGACTGCAGTGGCCAAAGGTGCAGCACTGTTTGCCTCAACCAAAGATATTCCTATCAACCTGCAAAAACGTGACATCAGCAAAGCACAACTCACGCTGAAATACCCCGAAACAACTGTGGATACAGCGATAAATTTGGGAATACGTGTCGATCGTCAAAAATCTACCGCAGCGTTACCAGATGCATTTTCAATTGAAGTGATTCGATCAGACCGTGGTTGGTCAAGTGGCAAACTGGCGATGGATGGTGATGCTGATTTTGTTGAGCTACACTTAAATGAAGGCAAGACCAATCAGTTTGATATCAAACTATTTGGCTCAGATGGTTCGCTCATTCCCTGCGAGCCAAACTCGATCACCATTATTCAGGGGATGAAAATTGCCAATGCAACATTGCCTTACCATGTGGGCCTAGAGCTCTATGACACCTCCACTGGCAAACAAGGTGTCTATCCGATTAAAGGTCTAGAAAAAAATAAAAGCCTACCTGCTAAAGGAAAAGGAACCTATACCACAGCCAAAGATATCCGACCTGCAAACCGAAATGATCAATTTGTTTTGCAGTTTTATGGTATTGCACATGGTCATGAAGGATCACGTGCCATTTTTAATGATCCATTAGGTGGTACGACGATCACAGGTGAGCAATTGCCTGCGTTATTGCCTGCTGGAAGTGCTATTGATTTGACCTTGAGCTTCGATGCCTCACGTCGTGCCACATTGTCAGTTTATATCCCCCTGCTTGATGAAACTATTGAAGCCCGCTGGGACAGTGCATCTGTTAAATCAGAAGATATAGCAAGTATTAGACATGATATTGAGCAGGCGCGCGAGCTTGTTGAGCAAGTATCTGAAACAGGGCGAGAAGATGTATTAAAATACTCTCAGCAGATCGATGATCTAGAGCGTCTATTAAGCCAGCGCACAGATAGTGATACGGCAATAGAGGTGCGTGATAGCTTAAAGAAAATTTTTATTGCGCTAGAAAATATGTTGGAAGCTAGTCAATGGCCTAAACGAGAAAAAGAGCTAGACGAAGCTTTAGAAAATTTGGTGATGACCCAAGAACGTTATGGTGATAGTCGATCACAGCAAATGGTCGCTGATTATCATAAGCGTGTGCGTCAGGCCAAAGTGCAGCAAGATATGATCAGCGCTAAACAATTGTTGGATGAGTTGTTTGCCTTTTCTTTTGCACTAGTCCAGCAGGATATTGGGCTGTGGATTAGTTTTATCAAAGAATATGATGACGATTTTGATCAACATGAATGGACGGATCGACGTGAAGCCAGACGTGTTATAAATGAGGCTAAGTTAATGATTGTGGATAATCCATCTAAAGATCAAACTGAAAATGCAGTTCGCAGGCTCTGGTCGCTTCTGCCTAAAGGACAAGGTGAGGCAGCACAGCGAATCAATACAAATCTA
>CALFYA010000070.1 GCA_937952925.1 uncultured Moraxellaceae bacterium | reverse complement strand
ACACGACGCTCTTCCGATCTGGAAATAAAAAATTTCTGTGATGAAAATGGAAAGCAAAGATCGCGGCCACAGAACGCATCATTTTACTTTAGAGAATCTGTAAGTTGGTCATTCATAAGTTCATCTTTTTTTGGGGTCAGATACTACCCAAAGGGTTTTATATTTGATGTGGCAGGATCTTCAATATTTCCTTTTGAAGGATTTTCCCCTTATGAAGTGGCAGGTTTTTTATGCTCTAAGGTTGCACCACTATTGATGAAGGTGATGAACCCAACATTAAACTTTCAAGTAGGAAATGTTGAATCACTACCCTTCATAAGACTTGATGTGTCAAATACAGTTGAATTAAAGGTAGCTTCTACTAAGGCTGACTGGGACGCTTACGAACGCTCATGGGACTTTGCACGCCTGCCCATCCTATCCACCCCACACAAACAACCCAGCCTTGCCGCCAGCTACGCCGTCACCCGCGCACACTGGCAACACATGACCCTTGAAATGCAACGGCTCGAACAAGAAAACAACCGCATCTTTATCGACGCCTACGGCCTACAAGACGAACTCACCCCAGACGTCCCCCTCAAAGAAATCACCCTCACCTGCAACCCGCACTACCGCTACGGCGGCGACAACACCCCCGAACAACTCGAACAACGCCTACAATCCGACACCGCCGTCGAACTGATCAGCTACGCCATCGGCTGCATGATGGGACGCTACAGCCTAGACCGTGACGGCCTCGTGTATGCCCACGCAGGCAACCAAGGCTTTAACGACCTCGTACAAGCAGGCGCATACAACAGCTTCCCCACAGACGACGACGGCATCATCCCACTCACCGCACAAGAATGGTTTGGTGACGACACCACCAACCGCTTTGCCAACTTTGTCCAAACCGTCTGGCCTGACAGCAACCTGAACGACAACCTCAAATTTGTCGCCGACTCACTGTGCCTACACGCCATCAAGCCCCTCGCCAAAAAAGGCATGGCCGAATCCGCGCTCGACACCATCCGCCGCTATCTGTCGAGCCAGTTTTATAAAGACCACCTCAAAACCTACAAAAAACGCCCGATCTACTGGCTGTTTAGCAGTGGCAAAGAACAAGCCTTCGAATGCTTGGTCTACCTGCACCGCTACCATGAAGGCACACTGGCGCGGATGCGTACCGAATACGTCATCCCCCTCACCGCCAAACTCACTGCCCATCTCAACAAACTGGAGCAAGACAAAGACGCCAGTGACTCCACCACCGAAATCAAACGGCTTGAAAAAGAAATTGCGCAAGTGCATAAGCAACAAGTCGAACTCAGCCGTTTTGATGAAAATTTGCGCAGTTATGCCGATCAGCGGATTAGCCTTGATCTCGATGACGGCGTGAAGGTCAACTATGCCAAGTTTGGTAACTTACTGGCCAATGTCAAAGACGTGACGGGCAGTAGTGGGGATTGAGCATGATCACAGCCATCTGGATCGACAATTTTAAGTCACTGGTGGACTTCAAGATTGAGCTGGCCAAATTCAACTGCGTGGTCGGCTTAAACGGTGCAGGCAAATCC
>CALFYA010000069.1 GCA_937952925.1 uncultured Moraxellaceae bacterium | reverse complement strand
GCAGGGGTGAGCTGGAAGCTGGCAAGCTTGGCAGGATCGAGCCAAATGCGCATCGCGTATTGCGAGCCAAACACTTGGATTTCGCCCACACCTTCGACACGAGACAGCGGATCGACCACACTGCTATTGATGTAGTCGGCAATGTCGGTACGATCCATCTTGCCATCAGTAGACACAAAGCCAAACACCAACAAGAAGTTACGCGCCGATTTGTTGACGGTAATCCCTTGGCGTTGCACTTCTTGCGGCAACTGTGCCATCGCGGCTTGTAGCTTGTTTTGTACCTGTACTTGGGCGATGTCTGGGTTGGTACCCGCTTCAAAGGCCAAGTTGATGGTGGCCGAACCATTGCCCGAACTCGACGACGACATATACATCAGGCCGTCTAAGCCCTTCATGCGTTGTTCGATAATTTGGGTGACGGTGTCTTCGACCGTTTTGGCCGATGCACCCGGATAGTTGGCACTGATCGCAATGGTCGGCGGTGCAATGCTCGGATATTGCGAGATGGGCAACTGAAACATCGACAGGATCCCTGCCATCATGATGATCAGTGCAATCACCCACGCAAAAATCGGGCGATCAATAAAGAAACGCGACATGATTTAGCGACTCCTATTGATCATGATGCTTTTTGAGCAGGGGGAGTGGTGGGCGCAGCCGCTTGCACGTCAGACGCCAAGATGGGCTTGACGGTGGGTGCAGGCATGTTGGGCATCAGGCGGATTTTTTGGCTGCCTTGTACAATCAGCTTCTCGCCATTTTTCAGGCCATCCGTCACCACCCATTGATCGCCTTGAGTAAATGCAGCCTGTACCACTTGCTGGCGGACTGTGTTGTTGGGATCAACCACCAACACCGACGCTTGTCCTTGTGGGGTGCGGGTGACGGCTTGCTGCGGGATCAACATCGCATTAGCGAGGGTGCCTTGTGATACTTTGGCGGTGATGTACATGTTGGGCAGCAACACGCGGTTGGGATTGCCCACCACAGCACGCAAGGTCACCGAACCTGTGCTTTCATCGACACTGGCATTGGAAAACTGCAAGCGCGCTTTGATTGGGTAGACACTGCCGTCGGGCAAGGTCAGCTCAATCTCGGTGCTGCCATCTTTGGACATTTGCCCAGACGACAACTGGGCGCGTAGCTTGAGCAGCTCAGCACTCGATTGGGTGATATCCACATACAACGGATCAAGCTGCTGGATGGTGACCATCGCGTTGGCTTGATTGGCGGTGACCAGCGCCCCTGCGGTGACTTGCGATGTGCCGGTTTGCCCACTAATCGGTGCACGAACCACCGCATAATTTAGGTTGATTTTATTGCTGTTGACCGCTGCTTGACTGGCCGCCACATCGGCTTCGGCAAGCGCGACTTGCGCCAAAATATCATCCAACTCTTGTTTGCTCACCGCACTGGTGTTGACCAGTGTTTGATAGCGTTTGGCTTTGATTTGCAATGCCGCCAAGTTGGCTTGTTGGCGTTTGAGATTGGCTTCGGCGCTTTGTAATGCGCTTTGGTAGGTCGCCGCATCCAAGCGATACAGCGCTTGACCGGCACTCACTTGTGCACCTTCGGTAAACAAGCGTTCCAAAATAATCCCAGACGCCTGTGGCCGCACTTCGGCGGTTTGATAGGCACGCAAACGGCCAGCAAGCTCTAGACTACGGGTGACGGGGGCAGATTGCGCCACCACCACCACCACTTCAGGCGGTGGCGGAGCCGCTTGCGCTGCCGCCGGTGTTTTTTCAGCATTGGATGAGCCACAACCGACCAACGTCGCTGTCGCAAAGGCAAGCGCGACACTTGCCAACACTGGGCGTGACGCAAAATTTGTCATCATCAGAACCCCTAAAATCGTCAGTTTATCAAGACCAAAACACGAGACCGCTTGCAGCAGGGTGTGGGCAATTCATCGGTTATAACCAGACCAATTCTGTAGAAAAAACGTGGCGAAACCATGAAGCCCACGCAAAAACAGTACTCGTGAGTACGGAATGGTGAAAGTGTACTGATTAGTACAGAAATACTTCAAGTGCTATTGTGAGACGTTGCAAAAAAATACAATTGAGTGACATTTGTACAGCAGCAGTGCAGCGTCGGCTGTGTGCAATCCGCCGTCTGAGTGCAAACGAATACACTCAATCGCCGTCAAAACGGTCGGTTGTTGTCGGTTTTAGCTGACAATCCAAGTTGTCAAATGCGCTATGGCGGTGCACCGGTTTTGGGCACAATGGCGCCACGGCACAAGGAAGTCGGTCAGGATGACCCGAAGGAAGGACTGCCGTAGGATGTACACGAATCTTCTGGGGATATCAGAAGGGAAGTGGTAAGGACGCTTTGACAGGATGTTAAATTGAGACCCGCGCAACTGGGATGAACATTGCGCGGGTTTTCTCTATTTGGGGATTACTCCACTGCAAATGTTTGAATATTGGCTTTACCCAAGCGTGCCACATGTCCCTTTTTCAGTTGCGCCCGAATCTCAGCGAGCTTGAGCGCTTTGTCATCCCGATAAAACAAGTTATAGCTTTCAAATGGAATCAACTGCCCATCGGGGCGGGCAAAATGAATACACGATTTTTTCAGGCTACGAATATCCAGCGAATGCGCATCCATAAACTGCACAATCATCACCCGAAACACCGAATCATAGGCCAGCTCAGGCGCGTCCACTTGCGGCAAGCAGCACAGCAATTCACTCAAGCAATTGGCTTGGGATTCGGGCGAATGGTTGGTGCTCATCACCTTAAACAATTGATCTTTGGCGCGGGCTTTGAGCGATTCATCGCGTTCAAACACAATGGTATTGGACGCGCCATCAATCAGGGTTTGCGGATCAAGATAGCGGGTGAGTGGGGCAGCCCCTCCCTTGCCATCGCGTAGGGCATAGCCCATCGCCAAGGTGTCTGGATTGCATGGGACGGGCACAATATCGGCGAGTTGAAACAGATTGGATTGCTCAGCGATTTTTCGGCGGATTTCCGATACGGTCAGTCGATGTAGACGTGGATCATAATTTTCGACCCGTCCGGCATCTTGGATCGGCTGGAA
>CALFYA010000068.1 GCA_937952925.1 uncultured Moraxellaceae bacterium | reverse complement strand
TTCCGATCTGCCTATATGCAGCGTTATCGGCTCAATTTGCTGAATGTGGCATGTACGCGAGCGATTGATGAACTGATTTTTGTGGATGATCACCTGTGGGATAATATTCGTGAGTCAGCCGATCTGACTCTAAACGCTGCCGACAGCCTAAATCTGCTCAATACGATCTTGGCAAGACAGTCCTCCACTGAAGACTGGATCGCACGAGCAGAGCAACTAGAGCAAAACGGAAACTGGTTACAAGCTGCTAAAACATGGGAAAAGGTCGCAGAAGACTATCCACGCGATGTTGCAAGATGTTATGCGATGCACCATTGTGAATTAAAAGAATGGAAACAAGCTGCTGAGTATTTTATGCAAGCTGTCCTATATGTTGAGGCAGCACAGACGTTCGAAAAAGTAAATTTATGGTTCGATGCGGGCAACGCGTTTAACGCAGCGCAAATGTATGCGCGTGCTGCCGAGTGCTTTGATCGAGAGGGTGCGATCACCGAGATGTTGGCCAGCTTACTGCAAGGACTGTCTGATCCCGTCTGTATTGAAATGTTATACAAACTACTAGAAAAAAAGGAAAAAATCGGTAAGCTCGGCGGGATGATTAGTGCATCGTTACTCGATGCAATTATTGCGGATGGCTCGCTTGTGCCAGTGCATACCTTGTTCGCCTATTCCAAAGTGCGTAGTCAGCTGGTTCGCGAAGCAGTACGGGTAGATCAAAGAAATATTCACCGTCACTTGGTTGCAGGCCAAAACACTCAACAGCTCAATGCTGATACACAATCGATGATGGCATCATTACAACGTTTGGTTTTAGAGGAACAACATGTCTGAAAAATCACTACAGGTCAGTGTGGAAGACCTACAGCATATTCAATTGCATCTGGAAGGTCAGGAACAGGCATTGGCTGCGATTGCAGAGCATCTGCGGGCGTTTGAGTCGGATGCAGGGCAGTTTGTTGAGTTTCAAAGCGATTTTATCAAAACTATTGGTTTGATTCAGGACGTACATCAGTACACCAAGCAACAAGCACAGCAGTGGCGTGAGCAGCTTGAGCAGTGTTCGAACGCCCATCAAAATACATTGCAACTGCAAGCCGATACAGCCTTAGCATTTACGGCATCGACTGAGCATTATTCTGATGAGCTGAAAATCACCCTACAGCAACAGCAACATTGCTTTGAGCAAATCAGAGCAGCGTTGACACAACATGAGAACCTGCTATCAAAACATGAGTCGATTGAGTTGTTAAAAAACATGCCAGACTCAATGCAACAGATGACACAGCGACTCAATGAGGCACTGATTCGGGTTGATCAGGTTGCTGCTAGCTTAAGCAAAATGGAAAGTCAGCAGGCTCAACAAGCTGAGCAGTTGTCGGCTAAGAACACCGAGCAGTTTTTGGCAATGCAGTTACTGCTGAATCAGCATAAGTTTGAGCAAGCGCAGCACCAGAAACTCGAACAAGAAACTCTTCAACATCAGCTAGATAAGAAATTTTATGACTTATCGCTGAGTATGCAAAATGGTCTGACACAGTTACAGCAAGATCAAGCCAATCATTATGCACAGCAAGAACGTTCAAACAGGCGGAAATGGTTTAGCGTATTGGGTGTGATCTTCATGATGTGTTTGGCAACTGGACTTTTCTATTTTTATAAAGGTCAACAACAGCAAGTCTCTGATCAACCACTGCTGCCCCCGCTAGAACAGCAAGTGATTAATACAATTAAATCAGGCTCACAAGATGTCTGGATCGACCGTAAAAGCCGTCTGATGTGGCTCAACTGTGGCCTCGGTCAGACGTGGAAGGCCGGACGTTGTGAGGGTGAGTTGACTGCATATACTTGGTCAGAGGCGCAGGCATTGGTCAAGGCGATCAATCAAAATGGCGGCTATGCGGGCTATACCGATTGGCATTTGCCGTATATTGCTGAGTCATTCACGACTGCACTATGTCGTTCTGGATATACGAGTTCAATCCGCATCCCCAGTCGAGAGCTAGGGTTTGTCAGTGTGCAAGGTGACTGTTGGCTGGCTAACCCGCCACATGTATTTTGGAGCAATACGGTGAGCGCTAATTCTCCGTCATTTGCCTACAGCATAGACTACGGCAGTGCGACCACTCAACCGTCAAGCAAAGATCAACGGTTTTTTGTGACCTTGGTGCGTAACCCCTAGAGCCGAAAACATGCCCGTTACTTGCTGTGGTGGGCATGCACTTATTTGATGGAACACCCAAAATTAAAGGATGCAAGATGACCAATACAGCCTTTCAATCTACCGAAAATGTCCTGACGTTCGCACAACTCGAAACCCAACAGCCACCGAGTGCAGCCAAACTGATTAACCGGCCAAAAACTCACCGAGCGCTTTGATAAAGGCGCGAGGTTGATCAAACATCGGCACGTGTCCGGCTTGCTCAATCACCACATGACGGGCATGGGGCAGCATCCCAACCAGTTTGCGTTGCCCTTCTAGCGCGTACAGTTTGGACTGTGCACCACTGATCACCGTAACCGGCACATGGATCTGCGGCAATACCTGACGAAAATCATAACGCTGCTCGATATAGCCTTGCATACCATGAATCACCGCACTCCATCCGATGGGGTGCACCATCCGGCGCATCAAGGATGGAAACAGCGCCAAAGGCTTCATCAGCAGACGCTGCGACACGGTATGCACGGTTTCGCCCATAAACGCGCCCATCACCTTGAGAAACTGCGCTTGTACAGGTGCAGGGATTTGATCAAAAGGCAAATGTACATACGATTTGGCCGCATCGACCAGTTGGGCAAAGCCTGCCAGCGTGGCGTCTTGCGCGGCTCCAAACACCCCATACGGCCATGCATCGTCGTTGTAAAACACCGGCGATTGGTCGATATGCAAATAACGCTGTACACCGTCAAAACCACCGGCTTCATGTAGTTTAAGGCTGGTCATCGCCCCCATCGAAATGCCACCGAGCAACACCGACGGCAAATGCAGTTGCTCACGCATGGCTTGGATGTCTTGCACAAAATCGGCCATAAAATCAGACTGTGAAAACTTGACCCGTGCGGCTTTGCCAAAGCCACGCAAAAACGGCAAATAAAACTGATACCGCCCTGCAAATGGCAAGACAAACGGCAGCCAAAGCCGTGCATCCATACCAAAACCATGCAGCAAAATCACTGGCTGTCCGCGCCCCACGATGAGGACTGGCATCTTTTGTCCGTCGTGTAGTTTGACGTGTTTGGTGTGTGTCAATTTCATGGTTTGTTTCCCCATCGTTCCATGTGTAATCGTGTGCTTTCCCGCTCACGCGCATTATCAGCAGGCTTGTACAACTGCGTACCTTTTAGCTCAGGTGGCAAATAAGCCTGTGCTACAAAGTGACTCGGATAATCATGCGCATACAAATAGCCTGTCGCATAACCCTGCTGCTTCATCAAGTCCGTAGGGGCATTGCGTAGATGGAGTGGCACGGGCAAGTGTGCGGTTTTTTCAGCCAACGCTAATGCTGCATCAATGGCTTTGTAGGTACTATTACTCTTGGCACTCGTCGCCAAATACACCGCAGTTTGCCCCAGCACAATCCGGCATTCGGGGTAGCCCAGTGCTTGTACCGCACGCAGACACTCCCCTGCCAACAGCAATGCGTTCGGGTTGGCATTGCCGATATCTTCACTCGCCAAAATCAGCATGCGCCGTGCAATAAACAGCGGATCTTCACCACCCTGAATCATCCGCGCCATCCAATACAGCGCCGCGTCAGGATCACTGCCGCGCATCGACTTGATAAACGCCGATACAATGTCGTAGTGCTGATCACCCGATTTGTCGTAACGCGCCAGATTGCGCTGCGCAGTCGCCAACACCACCGCATTGGTGACATTTACCGGCTGATCATCAGGGATGGTATTGACCACCAACTCAAACAGATTGAGCAGTTTACGCGCATCACCACCCGACAGCTCCAACAGTGCATCCACTTCAGTCAACGCAATCTCACGCTCGCTCAAGATCGCATCAACGCGGCAAGCCCGCTCAAGCACGGCGATCAATTCAAGGCGGCTCAGAGGCTCAAGCACATACACCTGACAGCGCGACAGCAAGGCTTTGTTGACCTCAAACGAGGGATTTTCGGTGGTCGCACCAATCAGCGTGATTTTGCCTTTTTCCACAGCGGCAAGTAGCGCGTCTTGTTGGGCTTTGTTGAAGCGATGAATCTCATCAATAAACAGCACGGGAGGCAGCAAATCGCCGCTTTGTGCCAGCACCTCACGAACGTCTTTGACCCCACTACTGATCGCCGACAAGCTCATCAGGGGTCGATCCACCGCTTCAGCCAGCAAGGTCGCCAAGGTAGTTTTGCCCACCCCTGCCGCGCCCCACAAGATCATCGACGGCAAATGGCCTTGATCGACGATTTGCTTGAGTGGCGCGTGTTCGCCGAGCAAATGCTGCTGCCCAATCACCTCAGACAACCGACGGGGGCGGATACGCTCGGGCAGTGGAATCATAAAAAAATCCTTGTACAAACTGATTCAATGGTAAAGGGTTTACTCCAGTAGGAGCAATTTGGCTGGGCAAAAAGATCATGGGAAAACTCGATTCATCCCACCATCGTCTGCCCAAAAACCAACGCCGATTTGCGGTGATTGGCAAGTGGTTTTGGTGCAATCAAAATCCATAATTTTTTTATGGAATTGACTTGTCATCGCCCTGCAATCGGCTTAATGTGTAATCAAGATACATATTAAACACCATCCTCCGAGGAGATTGATCATGAGCTTTAAAACCGAACTTGAGCATCTCAAAGCCGATCTCGCCACACAGCGTGATGAGATCAAAGTCAAAATGCATTTGGCACAAAAGGAATTGCAAACCGAATGGCATCACGCTGAAGAAAAAACCGAGCAATTCTTTGCTGCCGCCGGTGAGCTGGCGCACGATGCCAAAGAAGAGCTGGTCGATGGCGTGAAGTTGCTCGGTGAAGATTTGAAAAAGACTTATGAGAAAATCAAATCTCATTTGGTCTAAGCGACTGCGACCCGTTGACAGCCTGCCAGCGGGTCATTTGCGTGATTAATTGGTTTTCTGTTCTAGTTTGACCAAACCGCTTTTTTCACTCCACCACATCACGCCAACCAGCAACTGACGCTTGTCATCGACAAACGAGGGCTTTTTGCCTTCAAACAAATGTCCTGCAAACTGAAAGCCCCAGCCCACCCCAAACATCGCCACACCGAGCGGTAAGCCAATAATGGTGGCGCTGACTGGCAATGAGGCGACAATCAAGGGAATCCCGACCTGATGGCATTTTTGATTGCGCGGGTCTTGATGGTCGGCTTTGTATTGTTGCAACAAATTTGCCCATTCGGCATTGAGGCGTAGGCGCATGAGGGTCGTCCCGTGTGGTGATGATTTGACTCTAACCGTTGTTCACGCCAATCTCTGTCAAATGGACGACAATTGCGAGCAATTTTCGGATGCACACCGCAGATCTTGGCCTGAGCAAAACCCAGCACTACCAGCACCTGTTGCAACAAGATCGCTGGTTTGCGGAGCGTCCGCTTGACTTGCAACAGGCGCTCTGGCAGCGCGCCCAGCTCAAGCCGCTACACAGCAAACAACGTCTGTTTGCACGAGGACAAGCCTTTGATGGGATTTATGCCGTCCTCGATGGCATGTTGCGGGTATCGGGCTACCCCTCGCTGGGCAAAGAAGCCCTGCTCGCCTTGGTGTTTCCGAGTCAGTGGTTTGGTGAGATTGCCTTGATTGATGGCTTAAGCCGTACCCATGAGGTGATTGCCGAACAAGATTCACTGTTGCTGTGGATTCCGGCAGATGCGCTACACGATTTGCTGACTGCACAGCCGCAGTATTGGCGTGATCTGGCGCTGCTGGTCACCTACAAAATCCGGATCATGATGCAGCATTTGGAAGAAACCACCGTGTCGTCGGTTGAAACACGGCTGATCTCGCGCTTGGTGTTTATGGCGCAGTCGGTGACGCCACACGCCGGTCAACCGACCCGTTTGCAACTGTCGCAAGAGCAACTGGCTGATTTGTTGGCAGTATCACGGCAAACCACCAACCAATGCCTCAAGCACTTTGAGCAAAAAGGCTGGATTCGTTTGGGTTATCGCTGTATTGATTTGCTTGACCTTGAGGCGCTCAATGCCGCCGCACCGCGTTAGCGTACCCAACGCACCACATAATCTTCCACGTCTTCGCTATCGACCATAAATTCAGGAATACAACGCCCTGCTGCTGATTTGCGCGCTTCACGCACGCTTTTGGGATTGCCGGTGATCAGCGGATGCCAGCGTGGCAGTTTTTGCCCCAAATCCAGACGTTTGTACGCACAAGATGGTGGCAACCAATGCAGGGTACGCACCAACTCGGGTGTCAGTTGGATACAATCGGGCACAAACTCACGGCGATTGGCATAGTCGCTACACCGTGCGGTTTTGCAATCGAGGAGCCGACAGGCCAGCTTGGTGTAGGCCACTTCGTTGGTCTCTTCGTCTTCGAGTTTGACCAAACAGCACAACCCACAGCCATCACACAAGGCTTCCCATTCCGCAGGATTCAACTGATCTAGCGAATAAAGCTCCCAAAATCGTTCGCGTAATGGCTGATCCACCGCATCTCTCACACCTTAAGCAATGCGATAGGATACAAAATCTAAGGGCTTGGCGTCGAACCATTGTACAAATTGCTGGCGCTCCAGATCGGTCATGTGTAAGCCGCACTTGGTACGCCGCCACAGCACATCTTCAGCTTGCCATGCCCACTCATGCTCGCGCAGATAGTGGACTTCGCATTCGTACAGCCCTGCGCCAAAATGACGACCGAGCTGATTCATTTGCGTGGCGCTGCCAAGCACCACAGCCGTTTGCGTGCCATGCCGACGTGCCAATTGGGTCAGCCATTCAGCGTCGAGCTGTGGATATTGCCCGAGCAATGCGTTGAGCCAATCGGCAAAGCCATTCCAGCCTTGTGGGATATCGCCACCGACCAGCACTTCGGTGTGTGTCCATGCAGCTTTGTTGGCCTGTGGTGCAA
>CALFYA010000067.1 GCA_937952925.1 uncultured Moraxellaceae bacterium | reverse complement strand
CGGCGGGATTCGAACTCGCGACCCCTTGCACCCCATGCAAGTGCGCTACCAGGCTGCGCTACGCTCCGAAGGACTGCTATTGTAAGGATTTTGCGCCGATTGTCTAGAGTTTCCTCATGGGAAACCTACAATTGCATAAAAATCAGCCAGCAACATCAAGTGCATCGAGGGTTTGCTGCATCAGATCTGCTGCACGTTTGACATCGTCAAGCGTCTTGGCATTGCCACCGCTCAAAGCTTGCCGCCATTTGCGTGCACCAGCAAGATGCTGAAATAAGCCCAAAATATGCCGAGTAATCACAGTGAGGGTCAGACCTTCTGCCAGCTTTTGCTCAATATACGGATAAAACGCTTGCAAAATGGCAAATCGATCCGGCGGCAGCTCACCCCACAGCGGCATCAATTGCGCGAGTAAATAGGGATCGTGATACGCGGCGCGGCCAATCATCACCCCATCGGTATGTTCGAGGTGCTGGTGCACCGCATCCACCGTACTGATGCCCCCATTGATTTCAATGATTAAATCAGGTCGTTCACGTTTGAGTCGATAAACATCTTCATAACGTAGCGGCGGAATCTCTCGGTTTTCTTTGGGGCTTAAACCATTGAGTAAGGCAATGCGCGCATGGGCAATAAAGCGCTGGCAGCCTGCTTGTGCCACCGTGTCCACAAAATGGCGCATATGCTCGTAGCTGTCGAGATGATCAATCCCAATCCGATGTTTGACCGTGATGGGGATGTCAACAGCCTGTTGCATGGCATGCACACACTCGGCCACCAGCTCAGGCTCGGCCATCAGGCATGCGCCAATTTTGTGGTGTTGAACGCGATCAGACGGACAACCGACATTCAAATTGACTTCAGCATAGCCCCAATCTTGAGCAATCTTGGCACAGGTCGCCAAATCTTGTGGGTTAGAGCCACCGAGTTGCAGCACAATCGGCTGCTCTGTGGCATCAAAATCCAAATGGCGCGGTTTGTCACCATAGATGATTGCACCCGTCGTGACCATTTCGCTATACATCCACACATGCGGATTAAACAGCCGTGCAAAGTACCGATAATCACGGGTTGTCCAATCCATCATCGGGGCAACCGAAATGCGTTTGTGCTGCATCACGACAGACAATTGTGAACCGCCTATAAAGGTCAAAACAGATGAGCAAATTTTAGAGGGTTGGCAGCATTTTGGCGAGTCATGTTTAAAATATCGCTTAAGGCTCGACATCCAACTCGGTACGTGGCGTTGTCCGTTTGGGCTTGAGCGTGATCATCAACACACCAATCATATTGAGTGCACAGCCAATCCACTGGATGAGATTGAGCTGCTCACCCAAAATGATCACCGCCAGTAGCACGGTTAAAATCGGCCCTCCCGCACTGATCAATGCGGCTTGCGATGCACCAATTCGCTCAATCCCCTGCATCAATAAGGTGGCAGGTAAAACCGTGGAGAAAATCCCCAAAGCAACCCCGAAGCCAATCACGCCCCATGAAAAACTGGCTAATAGTTGAATCGGGGCGGCAGTGACCACCACAAAATGTGCGATGGATGCGATGCACGCCACGCTCATGGCAAGACCGGTAAAGCGCCAACTGCCAAAGCGTTGGATCAACGTGGGCGTCATCACCAAATAAGTGGCATACGCCACTGCACCAGCAAATACCAAGGCACTGCCAAGCAACACCCCTTTGCCATGCAGTGCCGCCCAACCTTCACCAAGCATCACCACCAGCGTGCCGCCATAACTCATCACAATCGCAAGCCACGTCTGACGGCTGATCGGTTGTCGATAAATCGCTGCAGTCATCAGGACAGTCAGGGTGGGGTACAAAAACAAAATAATCCGCTCAAGCGACGCCGACACATATTCAAGACCAATAAAGTCCAAAATACTCGCCAAGTAATAGCCAACCAACCCTGCAAACAACAATAGTGACCAATCTTGGTAAGTTGGACGGGTAGCAGGGGCTTTAGAGATGAGTGCAATCAATACAAAAAACGGCAAGGCCGACGCCATGCGTAGTGCGAGCAAACTGACCCCATCAAGCCTTGCATCAAGGCCATAAGCGTATTTGATCAAAATGGCTTTGATGGCAAACAACACCGCAGACGCCAACACACACAATGATCCCCAAAATGCAACGCGATTTGGGGCAAACAAGGAAGCGGACATAGCTGCGGAGACCGACAAAAGAGGGGCATAGTCTGTTTTTGACATCATGGATTGTCAAGATTTGCACTTGACTTAGCATACTTTGGTGCCTTTCCGATAAAATTTTAAAAAATTATTGGTATTCACCGATAAAATGTTGGTCAGTTTGCAGTACAATCGTGCGCCTTTTATCGGGTCTTACTGGGGGAAAACCTTTTACAAAAGGGTTTTTTCAGACGAAACACAAGCTTGAGGACGACTCATGCAGATCGGAATTCCAGCCGAAACGGTCGCAGGCGAAACACGCGTCGCGGCCACACCTGACACCGTCAAGAAATTGGCAGGTGCAGGCCACACCGTGGTGGTTGAGCGTGGTGCCGGCGTTGCCGCCAACTACATCGACAGCGCCTATGAGCAAGCCGGTGCCAAACTCACCGACGACGCTTATGCCGGTAGCCAAATTATTTTGAAAGTACGTGCGCCTCAAGGTGACGACATCAAAAAATTGGCCACCAATGCGATTGTGATCGCCATGTTTGACCCATATCGCAACCCTGAGCTGGACGCGTTTGCCGCCCAACAGGTCAATGCCTATGCGCTCGAACTGTTGCCACGTACCTTGTCACGTGCGCAAAACATGGACGTGCTGTCTTCTCAGTCCAACTTGGCGGGCTATAAAGCCGTCTTGATGGCTGCCAACGAATTTCAACGCCCATTCCCCATGTTTATGACCTCAGCCGGTACGGTAAAACCTGCCCGTGTGGTCATCATGGGTGTGGGTGTTGCCGGTCTGCAAGCGATTGCAACCGCCAAGCGTTTGGGCGCTGTGGTGGAAGCCACCGATTTGCGTCCAACCGCCAAAGACCAAGTCGAGTCTTTGGGTGGCAAATGGCTGGATGTCCCGATGTCTGCCGAAGAGCAAGACAACGCCAAAAAAGCCGCTGCAAGTGGCTATGCGTGGATGCCCGGCCCACAATACATCGCGGATCAAGCCGTGATTGTGGACAAAGCCGTATCGCAAGCGGACATCGTGATCACCACCGCGTTGATTCCTGGTCGTAACGCCCCACGTCTGATCAAAGCCGAAACCGTTGCCAAAATGAAACCCGGTTCGGTCATTTTGGACATGGCGGTCGAAACTGGTGGCAACGTTGAGGGTTCGGTGCTGGGTCAAACCATCAGCACTGCCAATGGCGTGCGTATTATCGGTACGCCCAACATTCCCGGTACTTTGGCGGCTCAATCGTCGGCTTTGTATGCCAACAACGTCTACAACTTCTTGATCACCTTGCTGAACAAAGAAGGTCAGTTGGCACTGAACAACGACGATGAAATCCAAAAAGCATTGCTGATCACCCAAGGCGGCGCTGTGCTGCTCAAGCGCGGTTAAGGAGAGCGGACATGGTCGAAACGATTACGATTTTTGTCTTGGCGATTTTCGTGGGTTATTACGTGGTCTGGGGTGTCACTCCAGCACTGCATACCCCGTTGATGGCGGTCACCAATGCCTTGTCGAGTATTATCATCGTGGGTGCGATGATCCAGACCGTCGGTCTGCCAATGCTTGGCGTGGATGGTAGCGTCACCTTCCAAACCATCAATACCGTCAGTGTATTGGGCGCGATTGCGGTGTTCTTGGCGAGCATCAACATTTTCGGTGGCTTTGCGGTCACTGAGCGGATGCTTGACATGTTCAAGCCGAAGAAGAAGTAAGGGGCAGCATCGATGGAAGTTATTCGTGAGTTTGCCAACTGGTTCTATCTGATTGGCGCGATTCTGTTTATCTTGACCCTGCGTGGGTTGTCTGGCCCCAAAACTGCGATTATGGGTAACCGCTATGGCATGATCGCCATGGTGATCGCAGTGTTGACCACCTTCTTTATTGCCGAAAGTCCAGTAATTTGGATGATCGTTGCTGCGATGGCAGCGGGCGCGGTGGTGGGGATTACCCGTGCACGCGCAGTTCCAATGACTCAAATGCCCGAAACCGTTGCCTTGATGCACTCCTTGGTGGGTCTGGCTGCGGTGTTGATTGCGGTGGCTGCGGTATTGCACAACAATCACTTGGCAGGCTTGTTTGCCCAAAATGCAGACGCGATGAAAGCTGCTGGCGTTGAATTCCACGCCATGACCAAAGTGCATCAGTTTGAACTTTTTGTCGGTTGCTTTGTCGGTGCGATCACCTTTACCGCATCGGTCTTTGCTTACGGCAAACTGGCTGCCAAAAAGTGGGCAAAAACCCTCAAAGGCGGCTGGGTCAAGCCGGTACAAGCGGCACTGTTTATCGCCATGCTGATCTGTGGTGGCATCTACTTCATGACCGGCGACATGACCATGTTCTATGCCATGACCGCGCTTGCGCTGGCGTTTGGCTGGATGTGGATTGCACCCGTTGGTGGTGGTGACATGCCCGTCGTGGTGTCCTTGCTCAACTCGTTCTCGGGCTGGGCAGCAGCGGGTATCGGTTTCACCCTCGAAAACAACATGCTGATCGTTGCCGGTTCGCTGGTGGGTTCGTCGGGTGCGATTTTGTCTTACATCATGTGTAAGGCGATGAACCGTTCGATCATCAACGTGTTGTTTGGTGGCATCACTGCCGCAGCAGGCAGCGCGGCAGCAGCTGACGACAAACCCAAGAACTATCGCTCAGGTTCACCTGACGATGCTGGTTTCTTGATGTCCAACGCCAGCAGCGTGGTGATTGTACCCGGTTATGGTATGGCGCAAGGCCGTGCACAAAACGCGGTGAAAGAACTCGCCAACACCTTGAAAGCCGAAGGCGTGCAAGTACGTTTTGCGATTCACCCTGTTGCCGGTCGTATGCCCGGTCACATGAACGTGTTGCTCGCTGAAGCTGACGTGCCCTACGAAGATATCTTGGAAATGGACGAGATCAACTCGGACTTTGCAGGGACTGACGTGGTACTGGTGATTGGCGCCAACGACGTGGTCAACCCTGCGGCTAAAGATGATCCTGCATCGCCGATTTATGGCATGCCGATTTTGGAAGCACACAAAGCCCAGACCGTCATGGTGATCAAGCGTTCGATGTCGACCGGTTATGCGGGTCTAGACAACGATCTGTTCTACATGGACAAAACCATGATGATCTTCGGCGACGCCAAAAAAGTCGTAGAAGACATGACCAAAGCCATCAACGGTACCGGTCACTAAGACCTGACGCCCTGATGCAAAAGACCGCCTGATATGGGCGGTTTTTTTTGCCCAAAATGTCAGCATGTGTACTTGGCGCGGTCATCACAATCCGTTAAACCAACACCCATCTGTTTGGAGATCAGCCATGCGCGCTTTTTATAATCAACACATTTTCCCCCACATCCTCGACCGCGTGATGCAAATCGATAGCATGAGCGAAGCACGGCGACGGCTACTTGCTCCGATTGGTGGACATGTGGTGGAGATTGGTTTTGGCACAGGACTTAACGTGGCTTATTACGGGGCAGGGGTCAAAAGTTTGACCACGGTTGATCCCAACCAAGGCGTCGGACGATTGGCTGAGCGTCGTATGGATCAAGCGACCTTTCCGATTCAGCACAAATTATTGTCGGCTGAACAGCTGCCGTTTGACGATGCCAGTGTGGATACCTTGGTATCGACATGGACGCTGTGCAGCATTCCCGATGTGGCGCAAGCACTACAAGAAATCCGCCGTGTACTCAAACCCAATGGCATCTTTCATTTTGTCGAGCATGCTCGCTCACCACGTGCCGAGATTGCCAAATGGCAAACCCGTCTGACCCCGATTCAAAAAGTGGTGGCCGATGGCTGTCATCTGGATCGCGACATGTTTGCGCTGGTCAAGGCGGCTGGTTTTGAGTTGATTGAACAGCACACTTTTGAGGCACAAGGCGTGCCGAGTATTGGACGTTTTATGGTGTTGGGGCGTGCGACGCCACAACAATGATTGATCACGACAAAATGTGATCAAATTGGCACGTCGTTTGCTCCATGCAAGATGAAAGGCTCATTTTTTACAGTGAGCGGTCATGTTTGCAGGGAGCAAGCCATGAAGCATGTCTTGAGTGTGATGCTATTGGGGCTGTGCGGGATTAGTACCGCAAGCTTTGCCACAGAACCCGCCGATGCGATTGCCACCATTGAGATTTCCCTCAATAGCGTGTGGGTGGTGTTGGCGGCGATGTTGGTGTTTTTGATGCAAGCGGGTTTTGCCTTAGTCGAAAGTGGCATGGTGCGCAGCAAAAATGCAGTTAATGTGGTGATGAAAAACTATATGGATGCTTGTGTCGGCGGCCTGATTTTTTGGCTGATTGGCTATGGTTTGATGTTTGGTGCCAATCCGACAGGGTGGTTTGGGCAAAGTCATTTTGCACCCAGCGATCTGGCGCATTGGGACTGGACGTTTATGTTTTTCCAAATGATGTTTGCCGCAACTGCGACCACGATTGCCAGTGGTGCAATGGCTGAGCGGGTACATTTTGGTGCATATCTGATCGGTGCATGCTTAATCAGTGGTCTGATTTATCCCATTTTTGGCAGTTGGGCATGGGGCAGTGCGCATGGCGGTACAGGTTGGCTCAAAGCGCTGGGCTTTATCGATTTTGCCGGTTCAACCGTGGTGCACTCGATCGGGGGATGGGTGGCGCTGGCGGGGATTATGGTACTTGGTGCGCGTCTGGGACGTTTTGCTCCCGATGGCAGCCTGTGCAGGTGCAGTCAGCACCATGTTGATTGCTACCTTGCGTCGCAAGCCGATTTTGCTGACCGGTACGGTCAATGGCAGTCTCGGTGGCTTGGTGGGCATCACCGCAGGCTGTGCCACCATGAGTCCAATCTTTGCCATCGTGACAGGTGCAATCGCTGGTGCAGTCGTGACCTATGGCCCGATGCTACTCGAGAAATTCCGCTTAGATGATGTGGTGGACGCAGTATCAGTGCATGGCTTTTGCGGTGCATGGGGCACCTTGGCAGCAGGGTTGTTTTTTGCAGGTGACTTGTTTGATGTTGCGCGGATCCAAGTCCAACTGCTGGGGATTGGTGTGGGCATCGCATGGGGATTTGGGCTGTCGCTGGTCATGTATCTGGTGATTGATCGGGTGATGGGTGGCATGCGTGCCGATACCCAACATGAGCAACGCGGTTTGGATTACACCGAACATGCGGAGCTGGGCTATCCAGAATTCCAACAGCAAGCCCTGTTTGATTCCGATCAACTCGCGGCACGTCGTTAAGACGTGATGAGGAGTGGAGAGTGAGTACGCTAACGATGTCCATGTCTGATGATCTGTCGCTGTCCGACAGCAAAGCCCCGATGAGTGTGGCGCAAAAACGCGTGGCGATTGCCGCTGGTTTGCGACCCTATCTACAGGAAGACTATTTGCGCGATGTGATGGCGTATTGGGAAGCACACTATAGCCAACAGCCGGCCTTTGCACTGCAACGCTTTCTCAATGACATTTGCAATACAGCCTTGTTGCGCAGTCAGCGCTCGCACATGTTGCAAAGTGTGATCCAAAGCTTATCTCGACCGCCAGAGCCGACGGCTGAGCCGGTTGCCGTGCAGGTGGCTGAAGCTGTCCCCGCGGCCATACAATTACTGGATCAGGTGCAATCGTTGCATGATGAGCAGCACGCCCAGCACATCGCCTGTTTTGAATCACTGGTGGATCGGGTGTTGGCGCGTGTATCCGTGCCAGAGTCCGAACAGTTGCGTCAATATGTGTTGGCACATGTTGACCGTGTTGGACTACCCAAAGACGGCATGCGGGCGATGCGTGCGTGGCTGACCGGACAGCAGGGAGTCCAACAGGGTGTGTTTGAGTTGAAGCATCTGCAAAAAGTGGTCAATTTGTTGTATGTCGGCTTGTGTGAGTATCTGGGGCCGATCAAAGCCGACCGCGTGTTGTCGATCACGGTGAGCCAACTTGAAGCAGAGCAGCCCGACTGGCCGGTGCGTTGTTTACTGTGACAGACGACCCTACGGAAGGTCATTTTGGCCTTCCGACCAAATCTGCTACAGTGCAGCGGTTGATTAACCCTATGAGGCCACGTGTTATGGCGCTGCGCTGGACAGATTCTCTCGATATTGCCTTGGCATTGATTGATGCACATCCCGAGATTGACCCCAAAACCATCCGTTTTACTGACCTACATCGCTGGGTGCGCGAGTTGCCCGATTTTGCCGATGATCCCAACCGTTCCAACGAACGCATCCTTGAGGCAATCCAAATGAATTGGATTGACGAAGCAGAATAACGCTTGACCCTATCTTTACATGTGTAGACCGGTATAATACGCCCGCAAAATTTTGGTTTTTTGTTTCAACCCGACTACGGAGCCCATCATGGCTATCGAACGTACCCTGTCTATCGTAAAACCAGACGCAGTGGGCAAAAACCACATTGGCGACATTTTCAGCCGCTTTGAAAAAGCAGGTCTCAAAATCGTTGCGACCAAAATGAAACACTTGAGCAAAGCTGAAGCTGAAGGCTTCTACGCTGAGCACAAAGAGCGTGGCTTCTTTGGTGACTTGGTGGCTTTCATGACTTCAGGCCCAGTGGTTGTTTCTGTGCTCGAAGGCGAAAACGCAGTCTTGGCTCACCGTGACATCTTGGGTGCCACCAACCCAAAAGACGCGGCTGCGGGCACTATCCGTGCTGATTTTGCCACCAGCATCGACGAAAACGCCGCTCACGGTTCGGATTCGACCACGTCTGCTGCGCGTGAAATCGACTATTTCTTCGCGCAAACCGAAGTGTGCGCACGTACTCGTTAATTTTTTGACGAGCACTTGAGCCAACCGGATATCCGCAAGGGTGTCCGGTTTTTCCTGTTTTTATTGACCTGAGTTGAGATCATGAGCCATACCACATTCAACGATGCTCACACAGAATCTTTGTCACAAGCAGATGACATGGTGGCGATCAGTACACCTGTTTGTGAGAAAGACCCTGTCAAAGTCAATTTACTTGGCCTCAGCCGTCCCGAACTCGAAGTATTTTTTGAAAGTTTAGGCGAAAAAAAATTCCGTGCTGGTCAAGTGATGAAATGGATTCATCAATTTGGCGTGACTGATTTTGCCGAGATGACCAACTTGGCGGGCAAACTGCGCGACAAACTGGTACAAGTGGCCTGTATTGAAGCGCCCGAAGTGGTGCACAAGCAGTTTTCCCAAGATGGCACGCGTAAGTGGGTGTTTCGGGTCGGCGATGGCGCGGGTTCACTGGTCGAAACGGTACTGATTCCAGCCCATGACAAAACCGGCGAACGCAAAACCTTGTGTATTTCCAGCCAAGTCGGCTGTGCGCTTGATTGCAGCTTTTGTAGTACTGGCAAACAAGGCTTTCAGCGTGATTTGACCCCTGCCGAGATTATCGGCCAGCTGTGGGTGGCCAATCAGTCGTATATGGAAGATGTGCCAGTGGGCGAGCGCACCCGTACCGTCACCAATGTGGTGATGATGGGGATGGGCGAGCCGTTGCTCAATTTTGATGCGGTGGTGTCGTCGATGCGCATTATGCTCGACGATTTTGCCTATGGCATGTCCAAGCGTCGGGTCACGCTGTCCACCTCCGGTGTGGTGCCGATGATGGATCGTTTGGGTGAAGAAATCGACGTGGCACTGGCGATTTCATTGCACGCGCCCAACGATGAGCTACGTAACGAATTGGTTCCGATCAACAAAAAATACCCACTTGCCGAATTGATCCCTGCTGCACGGCGTTATTTGGCACGCGATGGTGGGCTGGAAAGTGCGCGTAAACACGTCACCATTGAGTATGTGATGCTCGATGGTGTCAATGATTCTTTAGATCATGCCAAACAATTAATACAGCTTTTGCACAATCTCCCCAGTAAGATCAACCTCATTCCATTTAACCCATTCCCCCATGCGCCGTATGGGCGATCGAGCAACAACCGGATCAAAGCCTTCCAAAAGCTGGTTTCTGATGCAGGATTTGTGTGCACCATTCGTACCACCCGTGGTGATGACATCGACGCGGCGTGTGGACAACTGGTCGGGCAAGTGGCTGATCGTACTCGTCGTGCTGAGCGTTGGAAAAAGTCTGTCGCGGCACGACAGCAGGGTGAAATACTCAGAACTCGAGGTTAATGTGTTTCAATCGTTGTTGAAGACACACACAAGTGCACTACTGGCCGCCACCTTATTGGTCGGTTGTCAATCGGCACCCCATGATCCCCTGAAAAATCCGGAGCAAGCGGCACGGACACGCACGGCCATGGCTGCCGAATACATCCGTAAAGGTGATTTGGATACTGCCAAACAACATCTGGAACGTGCGCTCAAATCTAATCCACGCTCAGCAGAAGCCTACAATATGATGGGGATTTTGTTGCAGCGGGAGGGCAGCGAGGTCAATCTACAAAAAGCGGAGGGCTATTTCAAAAAAGCCATTGCGCTCAAAGACGATTTTGCCCAAGCCCACAACAACTATGGCGTGTATTTATCACAGCAAAAGCGCCATCGTGAAGCGCTCAAACAGTTTTCGCTGGCAGGAGCAACATTGGGCTATGAAGGACGTGCCGCAGCCCTCGAAAATCTAGGTCGTACGGCATTACTTTTGGGAGAGGTGACACAAGCACAGCAAGCATTTGAGTCGGCACTCAAGGCCGAACCCAATTTGCTGGTGGCTCGTTTTGAGCTTTCTGAGCTGTTGTTGGGACAGGGACGCGTTCGTGAAAGTGCGGCGCTGTATGATGAATATATCCGCTTGTTGGGCAATAACCCGCAAGGGTCGCGTTCGTTGTGGTTGGGAATGCGCTTAGCGCGTTTACAGCAAAAACAAGCGCAATTGCAGCAGTTTGCCCAAGAGCTACAGCAACGCTACCCCGACAGCGATGAAAACCGTCGCTATCAGCAAGCCAAAAACAGCCCAGGAACTCCATGGAAATGAACAGCAACAATGGTGCAACTCCCAACAGTTCAACTGGCTTACCTTTGGGCAGTGGGCAAAAACCCGGTGAGCGTTTACGCCAAGTCCGGTTGGCACAAAAGCGTGATTTGGGTGAAATTGCCAAAACGCTGAATATTCCAGAGCGGCATTTGCTGGCGCTTGAAGCTGATGATTATAAATTGCTACCAGAGCCGGCCTTTGTCCGTGGTTATTTGCGCAGTTATGCACGGCTGCTGGGGGTCGATGGCAATGCCTTGGTGGCGCGATTTGCCGAAACCTATACCCACGATACTGGCTTGCCGAGTCAACAAAACCTCGAAAACTCACCGCTGAAACCGCTGGCTCGCATCCACAATCGGGATAAACGACAATATTGGGTGCTGCTGCGCTGGCTACTGATTTTATTGGTGGTGGTTGGTGTGGTGTATGGCTTGTATCTGGTGGTTGCCAAATGGCCGAAAAGCACCCAAACCGATGAGCAGCCGACCGAGTTGGTCGCACCGCCGCCTGTGGTCACCAGCACACCAGCACCTGCGGTGACGGCATTGCCGATCCAAAATGCTGCACCGATGGGGCAGGATCGTTTGATCATCCAGCTCAGTCGCGATGCTGAGGTCACCATCAAAGATTCGATGGGTAAAACCTTGATCAGTGGCAAGCAAGCAGGGACACAACCGGTGCAAGTCGATGGATCATCCCCGTTTGGGATTACCTTGCCCGATGCAACCGCCGTGAGCAGCTTGAGCCTGAACAACGAAACCGTGGATGTCAAACCTTATACGGTCAATGGTCGGGCAGAGTTCCGGCTATCCCGTTAATTGTAGGAAAAGCTCATGCAGCAGAGTCCGATTATGCGTAGACCCACCCGTAAAATTCGGGTGGGATCGGTGTATGTGGGCGGTGATGCCCCCATCACCGTGCAGACCATGACCAATACTGATACTTGTGATGTGGCGGCGACCGTGGCGCAGATTGAGCGCTGCGTCAATGCAGGGGCAGACATTGTGCGGGTGTCGGTGCCGTCGATGGAAGCCGCCGCCGCGTTTGCTCATATCCGCAAACAGGTGCAAGTGCCGCTGGTGGCAGACATCCATTTTGATCATAAAATCGCGTTGGCGGTGGCTGATAGTGGCGCAGACTGCCTACGCATCAATCCGGGTAATATTGGCCACGAAGACAAAATCCGCGAAGTGGTGGCAGCTGCCCGTCATCATGGGATTTCGATGCGGATCGGCGTCAATGCCGGTTCGCTCGAAAAAGATTTGCAAGTCAAGTATGGTGAGCCAACCGGTCAGGCTTTGCTTGAATCGGCGATGCGCCATATCGACATTTTGGATCGCTTGAATTTTCATGAATTTAAAGTGTCGGTCAAGGCCAGCAATGTGTTTTTGACTTTGGATGCCTATCGCTTGTTGTCCAAACAAATCGACAATCCATTACATTTGGGCGTGACCGAAGCCGGTGTGTTTCGTTCAGGCACAGTCAAATCGGCGATTGCGTTGGGTGGCTTGCTGCTCGATGGCATTGGCGATACTTTGCGCGTCAGCCTAGCGGCCGAGCCTGAAGACGAAGTCAAAGTCGGCTTTGATATCTTAAAGTCGCTGAATATCCGTTCCAATGGCATCAACTTTATTGCTTGCCCAAGCTGCTCACGCCAAGAGTTTGATGTGATTCGGGTGATGAACGCTCTAGAAGAGCGGCTAGAAGATGTGCGCGTGCCAATGGATGTGTCGGTGATTGGCTGCAAGGTCAATGGCCCCGGTGAAGCCAAAGAAGCCGATATTGGTGTGGTGGGCGCAGCTCCGCGCTCATTGGTCTATCGTAATGGTGAAAAAAGCCATTTGATTGACACCGCCAAATTGGTCGATGAAATTGAAAGCATGGTGCGTGCACGCGTGAGCGAGATTGAATCAGCACGCGCCCAAGAAATTTTGCGGACAGATGGGGCGTGATGCTTCCTTGTGTGCAGTTGAATGAAACCCGTTGAGTTGTTGTTGGTATGAGTAGTATTCAAGCCATTAAAGGCTTTAATGATATTTTGCCGGATCAGAGTCCGGCATGGCGGCGTTTGGAAGCCGTGTTGACGCAGTTGATGGACAGTTATGGTTATCAGCAAATCCGTTTGCCGATGGTTGAAGAAACTCGTCTGTTTAAACGTGCGATTGGCGACGCCACGGATATCGTCGAAAAAGAAATGTATACCTTTTTGGATAAAGGTGAGCCGCCTGAGTCATTGACCTTGCGCCCTGAAGGGACTGCGGGTTGTGTCCGTGCCATCCTCAACAGTAAGGCAGAAGCGTTTAATCTGTCACGTGGTGCTGCACCACGCCTGTGGTACACCGGTGCGATGTTTCGTTATGAACGCCCGCAAAAAGGCCGTTATCGCCAATTCCATCAATTTGGCGTGGAAACCTTTGGGGTAGCCACACCGGATATGGATGCCGAACTGATTTTGATGTCGGTGCGGTTGTGGAGGCTTTTGGGGTTATCCGATAAAGTCCAGCTCGAACTCAATACCTTGGGTGAAGTGGAGTCTCGCGGTCGTTATCGTGATGCTTTAGTTGAGTATCTCTCAGCTCGCGCTGATCAGCTTGATGACGACAGTCAGCGCCGCCTGTCTACCAATCCACTGCGGATTTTGGATAGCAAAATCGAAAGCACCCAAGCCTTGCTGGTCGATGCACCCAAGCTGCACGACTTTTTGGATGACGAGTCCAAGCAGCACTTTGAGCAGCTCAAAGCGTATTTGGATGCCGCAGGCGTTGCCTATGTGATCAACCAAAAGTTGGTGCGCGGTCTGGATTACTACAACAAGACCGTGTTTGAGTGGACAACCACCCATTTGGGCGCACAAGGCACAGTATGTGCTGGTGGTCGCTATGATGGTTTGGTGGGGCAATTGAGTGGCAAGCCCAACAAGAGCAGTCCTGCAGTGGGTTTTGCGATTGGCATGGAGCGTCTACTTCTTTTGCTCGAGCAACAAGATCAGCCTGTCGTGACTGACTGTGACGTGTTTGTACTCGCTGAGCCGGCATATTACACCCAAGGCATGTTGCTGGCGGAGCGTTTGCGTGATGCGCTGCCGCATTTGCGGATCAAAACCGGTTCGTCTGGTAGTCTCAAGAGCCAAATGAAAAAAGCGGATCAATCGGGTGCGACGCTTGGGCTGATTTTGGGTGAGCGTGAAGCGACCGAACAGACCGTATCGGTCAAGGTGTTGAGTACCGGTGAGCAGCACACATGGGCGGATGCTCAGGTGGTTGCCCAATTGCAATCGTATTTCAAGGAGTAAACGGTGGCTGAGTATTTATCGGATGAAGAACAGGTCGAACGCCTCAAGCGTTTGGCAAAAACCTACGGCAGCTCAGCACTGACCGGTGTGTTGTTGGCACTGACCGCTTATTTTGGTTGGAGTTACTGGCAAAAAACTCAGCAGGCTGAGCAATTTAATGCGGTAGCGCAATATCAAAAAGTATTGGAAGCCCAAACCACGGCCAGCCAAACCCCAGACGATCAAGCGGCACGCACCAAGTTTTTGTCTGAAGCGTCCAGCTTGGTCAAAGCCAATCCCGACAGTGTGGTGAGTTTTTACACCTTGCTGCTTGAGGCCAAAGCGGCAACTGATCGCAATGATTATGCCGCTGCCGAAAAAGCCTTGGTCAAAGCCGGTACATTCAATATCGACGATCAAGGTCTCAAGCAAATTGCACAGTTGCGTTTGGCGCGTACACAGCTGGAGCTGAATAAATTGGATGTGGCCTTAGCCTCACTCAAGGCCGTCAATCGGGTCGAGTTTGCCCCAAGTGCGCAAGAGCTGCGCGGGGATATCCTGCTGCGCAAAAATGATCAAAAAGGCGCACAGCAAGCCTATCAAGCGGCATGGGACAGTTTGAGCAAACGCCCAGAATCGCGTGAATTGCTCAAAACCAAAATGCAAAGTATTGGGATGACCGTCAACGACATTGATGTTCCTACTCCAATCAAAGAGGCGACTTAAGCATGAACATGGCGCAATTACGTCCGCTTGCTCTGGCGGTATTGGTCAGTAGTGTGGCGCTAGTGGGTTGTAGTCGGGGATACAAACCAGACATTCCCAAACCTAGCCCATTGCCCACATTACCGGCACAACAACAGACCCTCACACAGGTCTGGTCGCAGCGGATCGGTGGCGCCAATCAACCAGACCCCCTGCGCCTACAAATCGCCATGGATGAAACACGTTATGTGGCGATGAATCGCAAGGGTGAAATTGAAGCATGGAGCCTACAAGGCCGCCGTTTATGGTCACGCGATTTGGCCAAAACTGAGCTGAGTAGTGGCGTGGTGCTCTCGGCTGATCGGGTGGTTGTGGGCAGTTCAACCGGTCAGTTGTTGGTGTTGGATGGCAATACCGGTGCAACAGTCTGGACGCGTCAGTTGTCGGCCTCCATCTTGACCCCCTCATTGGTGGCGGGTGATCGGGTGGTGACCATTGCCAATGATGGTACCGTGACAGGTACATCGCTCTCAACCGGTCAACCGGTCTGGACATTTGATGTACAAGTGCCTGCGGTGAGCATTCGTGGCAATGCGGCTCCAATCTTGTATAACGACGACACCGTCATTTTGGCAAGTGGGGGTGGTCGTTTGTATGCGGTTGATTTGAGCACCGGTGTGCCCAAATGGGAGCGCCGTGTGGCGATCAGCCAAGGTCGTTCGGAAGTACAACGTCTGATTGATATCGACAGTGATCCGTTGTTGTCGGCTGGTCAGTTGTATGTGGTGAGCTATCAAGGCCAGCTGGTGGCGCTGGATCTAGAGCAACAGCGGATGCGCTGGACGGCAGACACCAGCAGCCTACGCAACTTGAGCACCAGTATCGGCAACGTGTATGTCACCACCACAGAAGGGGCAGTACAAGCGTTTGACGAGCAAGATGGTCGCAAGGTGTGGCAACTTGATCAACTGAAATATCGGGAATTATCCAATCCGGTGGTGCTCGGTCGTTGGCTGGTTGTGGGCGATGCAAAGGGTTATCTGCATCTGATTGAGCAGACGGAAGGCAAAATTGTGGGTCGCGTCCGTACCGCTGGCGCAGTGCGTTATTTGCGTGTGGTCGGTGATCGTTTATTGGTTCAAAGCACCAGCGGTGCTTTAAGTGTTTGGCAGGCTTCCTGATTCATGAAACCAGTCATTGCCCTGATTGGGCGTCCGAATGTGGGCAAATCGACCTTGTTTAACCAGATCACCAAATCGCGTAATGCGTTGGTGGCCGATCTACCGGGTTTGACTCGTGATCGTCAGTATGGCGATGCGACTTTTGAAAACAAGTCGTTTATCGTGGTGGATACTGGCGGGATTGGCGAGAGCGAACAAGGGATTGATGCTTATATGGCGGAGCAATCGCGTACTGCGATTGAAGAAGCCGATATTATTTTGTTTATCGTCGATGCGCGGGCAGGTTTGCTGGCTTCCGATGAACAAATTGCCTCAGATTTGCGTTCATTGGGTAAAAAAATCCATTTGGTCGCCAACAAAATTGATGGCGTGCATGCCGAAGCGGCGGTCTCGGAGTTTTTTAAACTCGGTTTTGGTGAACCGCATCATGTGGCGGCGAGTCACGGTCGTGGCGTGCACCAACTGCTTGAAGATGTGTTGGCTGAGCTGCCTGAAGATGTGCCACTCGACGAAGAACATCAAGCACCGGGCTTGCGCTTGGCGATTATTGGCCGTCCAAACGTGGGCAAATCCACGCTCGTCAATCGCTTGCTCGGTGAAGATCGGGTGGTGGTGTTTGACATGCCCGGTACCACGCGAGACAGCATTTATATCCCGTTTGAACGCCAAGGCAAACAGTACACCTTGATCGACACCGCGGGGGTGCGTCGTCGCGGTCGTATCGACGAGATGATTGAAAAATTCTCGGTGGTCAAAACCCTGCAAGCGATGAAAGATGCGCATGTGGTGGTGGTGGTGATTGATGCGCGTGAAGGGATTGTCGAGCAAGACTTGCATTTGCTTGGGTTTGCGCTTGAGGCAGGCCGAGCGGTGGTGATTGCCATCAACAAATGGGATGGCATGAGCGATTATGATCGTACCCAAGTCAAAGAAGCCATGGAGCGCCGCTTTGATTTTGTGCCGTGGGTCAAAATCCACTTGATTTCGGCGCTGCATGGCACGGGTGTGGGCGATTTGTATCCGTCGATCCATCGTGCTTACGATTCGGCCATGCTCAAAGTGCCGACCCATCGCCTGACTCAGATTTTGGAAGATGCGATCAGCCAGCATCAACCCCCGATGGTGTCGGGTCGTCGCGTCAAGCTGCGTTATGCCCACATGGGCGGACAAAACCCACCGGTGATTGTGATCCACGGCAACCAAACCGAGCATGTACCGGCGGAATATCGGCGCTATCTTGAAAACGTGTTCCGAAAAGTGTTTAAACTGCAAGGCACACCGATTCAAATCGAGTTTAAGGCGGGTGAGAATCCGTTTGCAGGCCGACGCAATCAATTGAGTGAGCGTGACGCTGAGCGTAAGCGGCGTTATGTGCAAACCTTTAAGCGTAAAGAGAAAAAACGCTAGGGTTTGTTGATCTTTCATGCGTGAGCCGCGTTGCTTGGCAAAATCGTGCTAGACAAGGCGGAGCATGCAGCCAAGGGTCATTCCCTTGGCAAATGTGACAACGATGGCTGGTGCGATTTTGCCAGCAACCTTCTCGCAGCATAGCTGCTCGCCTTGCGATACGGCAAAGCGGTGCTTTGCTAACCGTATCTCAGGGACATGACGATTTTTTGCCATCTTGCTCGCTGAGCGTGACGAAGCCTTACAAGCTGCGCCTTGTATCGTCTAAAAAATCGTCTATGTCGCGACCACGACTGAAGCGTCAACAGACCCTAATCACACCATAGCCCCGATGCTTAAGGATTGAGCAGTGATGAAAAGAGCGCGTACCTATACGGCAGAAGTGTTGGTACGCCGCATCTTGTTTTGGCCGGCAGCATTGCTCAGCCTGATCTTGTGGCTGTACAGTTCCATCACATGGCTGTATGAAATCAATCAAGAACAAAGTGCAGTGGCGCAGCGTCTGGCCGACTTATTGGCGATTTCTGCGGCCAACAGTAGTGCAGAAGGCGGCGATATCTCCGCACTTGAAGCCCAGATTGAGCAAGTTCTCAAAACGCCGATTGTGCAGTCGGTTGAATTTATTCCCATCCAACAGCATCACCCCATCAATGGCGGATTACAGTCCACGCGCTTGGTGGTCAAACGTTATGCGCCTGTGGAAGTGCTGAGCATCCGTGAATCAGGCCCCCTGTATTATTTGACCGGTTATATTGAAGTGACGGTCGATACGCGACCACGCTTACATGAGTTGTGGCACAGTGTGCGTTGGCAATGGTCATTGATTGCATGCTTGTGGGTGTTGTATGCATTGGTGAGCCGCTACTGGGCGCGGCAACTGGTACAGCCCCTACGTCGGATCAATCAATATATTGATCAGTTGCGTCATGGACAGGCGATTGAATTAAGCCGCACCCATGAGGCGTGGGCGATGCAAGAAACACAGCATATCGAACGTAATGTCAAAGAATTATCAGCGCAAATCAAATCGTTAAAAATCAGCCAAAAAACCCTCAACGCCGAAGTGGATCAACTCAAGCAGCGCGAGCGTTTGGCACTGGCAAGCCGTGATGATTTTCAGTCGATGATTACCCACGAACTCAAAACACCCCTCAATGCGATTTGGGGCGGGGTGCAATTGTTGCGTGCGGATCAACAGCTGACCCCCACACAAGCCGATAGTCTCAAAATGATTGCACAAGGCAGTCAACAGCTGAGCCGCTTGCTCGATCAAGTGCTGGCCATGCTCAGTCTAGATCAAGGGCGCGTGATTGTGCATATGGAGCAATTTGAGCCGCAAAGCTTACTCAAGCAATTGCTCGATGAATCTCAGCGACAATTACAAGGGCGAGCACTCGGCTTGTCGATGGAGTTGGCACATGAGCCTGCACTCTTGTCTGCGGATTTGAGCAAGGTCAAACAAATCCTCAGTATTTTGCTTGAAAATGCCATCAAATTTACCGATCAAGGGCAAATTCAACTCAAAGCATGGATGGAGCGCACCTCAGATCAGCGAGAATGGTGGTGTTGTTGGGTCAAAGATACCGGCATTGGTATTGATCCAGTCATGCATCAAGAGATTTTTAAGCCGTTTGTGCAAGTTGATAGCAGCCACAATCGCCGCTATGAAGGGGCAGGCATGGGCTTGGCCTTGGCACAGCGATTGACCAAACTGTTAGACGGCTATTTATTTGTTGAAAGTGAATTAACTCAAGGCACCTGTTTTACCCTCAAAATTCCAGTTGGGCGTTGGCAAGAAGCCCAACCAGATCAGCAGATGTTGGGTAAAAAACTGATTATTTATGAAGCGGGTAGTGCGGGTGAGTTGGTGAATGCGCTCAGCACTTTGGGGCTGAATGTACGACGGGTGATTTCTGCCGAAGATGTGTTGACCATGTGTCAACAAGAGCAAATTGATGCGTTGGTGGCATATGTGGATGTCAACCCAGAGTTGTTGACGGACTTGTTGCAATCGTTGCGCCGTTATGAACAGCATCATCATACCGTGGTGATTCAAATCATCCATCCTAGACAAACGGTGGATCGTCTCAAGGGTCACCGACAAGGCATTGACCATTGGTTGTATTGGCCGTCTGGCCGCGCAGAGATGATGCGTTTGTTTGCGCGTTGGATTGGTTAGGACAAAAAAATACCCAGCACAAGGCTGGGTATTTTTTTGGGCAGACCTTTAAGGTGCATCCACCACTTGATCTTCCTCAAACTCAGGCTTGACCTGTACCACAAAGTCTTGGCGGTTGAGTCCCATCATCAGGGCATAGCTGGTTGCGATATAGATGGAGGAATATGTCCCCGCAAACAACCCCACCAGCAACGCCACCGAGAACCAATACAAGCCATCACCGCCCAAGAAGAACATGGCAAACACCACCAACAACACCGTGGTGACGGTCATAAAGGTACGGCGCAAGGTTTCGGTGAGCGAAATATCCACAATTTCGGTCGGCTCAGCGCCCCGAATTTTGCGGAAATTTTCACGAATCCGGTCAAACACCACGATGGTATCGTTGAGCGAATAACCAATCAGTGCCAGCACAGCAGCCAGTACCGTCAGATCAAACGGCCAACCAAAAATGGAGAAAATCCCAATGGTAAACAAGGTGTCATGCAGCAGTGAAATCACCGCACCGACGGCCAGTTTGATCTGAAAGCGGATGGCGACATACACCAGCATCAGTGCCAAAGACAGCACAATCGCGATCAACGAGTTGGTGTACAACTCGGTGCCCATCTGACTGCCAACCGCATCGACTTTCTTGACGGTCGCAGTATTGTTGGGCAGCTGAACAGCTTTACTCACCTTGGCGGCCAAATCACTGCTTTCTTGGGCAGGCATGCGCACCAAGACATCGCGCTGCGTTCCCAAAAACTGGACAACCGGATCTTTAAAGCCCGCTTGCACCAAGGCAGCTTGTACCTGTTGTTGTTCAACTGGTTGGCTGTAGACAATCTCTGCCGACACGCCACCGGTAAAATCAAGACCAAGATTTAACCCCTTGGTCAACAACGATACCACGCCTGCCAAAACCACCAGCAGCGAAAAAATCGCCATCGGGGTACGCCAGCGCATAAATGCAATGGTGCGCTCAGGAGGCTGTGGTGGGGCAGACGAGTCTTGCTCTAACGTAGACATCAAAGCCTCCTTAAATGCTCAAATGTGTCACACGGCGACGACCGTAGACAATCTGAATAATGCCGCGCGTGACGGTAATGGCCGTAAACATCGAGCAGACAATCCCGATGGACAGGGTTACCGCAAAACCTTTGATCGGGCCGGTGCCCACCGCAAACAGGATAAATGCCACCAAGAGCGTGGTGATGTTGGAGTCCAAAATGGTGCCATACGCCCGATCAAAACCCGCGACAATCGCCTGTTTGGGGCTGGCACCACGCTTGTACTCCTCACGAATCCGCTCAAAGATCAATACGTTGGCATCGACCGCCATCCCGATGGTCAACACGATCCCCGCAATACCCGGTAGGCTCAAGGCAGCGCCCATCACCGACATGACCGCCATGATCATCGCCACGTTCATAAACAGCGCGACGTTGGCAATCAGGCCAAACACCCGATAAAACGCAATCATAAACAACGCGACCAGCGCAAAACCAATCTGAGTGGAGAGGGTGCCTTTGTCGATATTATCTTGACCAAGCGATGGGCCAATGGTGCGTTCTTCTACAAAGTACATTGGAGCAGCCAACGCGCCTGCACGCAACAGCAAGGCCAGTTCGGCGGCTTCTTGAGGACTACCAACACCGGTAATCCGGAATTGAGAACCCAAAATGGCTTGAACGGTGGCGCGATTAATCACCACTTTTTCGGCATACGGGGTACGCACTTCGGTGGTTTTGCCAGTCACAGGATCGGTGACATAGCTGATGCGTTGTTTGTTTTCAATAAACAACACGGCCATTTGCTTGCCCACCGCATTACGCGTGGCATCTTGCATCAAGCGACCACCAGCGGTGTCTAAGGTAATGTTGACCTCAGATTGACCATTTTCATCAAAACCGCTTTGGGCGTTTTGTACCCGCTCACCGGTCACAATGCGCTGGCGTTTGAGCAAGATCGGCGCACCCTTGAGGGTCTCAAAGGGGAATGCTTCAGTCCCCGCAGGAGCTACACCACCGGTAAAACTGTCGTTTTCGTCGGCCAGCATGCGAAACTCAAGGTTGGCGGTACGACCCAGAACCCGTTTGGCTTCAGCGGTATCTTGTACACCGGGTAGGTCGACCACAATCCGATTGGCACCTTGGCTTTGCACCAATGCTTCAGCCACACCCAACTCATTAATCCGATTGCGCAGAGTGGTCAAGTTTTGCTCAACCGCATAACGGCTGATCTCTTGGCGTTTGGCATCGGTATAGCTCAAGCGCAGGCCTAAGCCATTTTCGACCGCAATCTGTTGCTGCATAAAATCGGCAAATTGACGGCGCAACGGGTCAATGGCAGCAGAGCGAGCGTCGGCGTTTGCAAAGGTGATCAACAGCCCATTTTTGTCGGCACGGATGCTACTAAATTCCAGTTTTTGCTGGCGCAAGTAGCGACGTACATCGGTATTGGCGGTTTCTAGGCGCTGCTCGATGGCTTTATTCATGTCCACTTCAAGCAAGAAGTGCACACCGCCACGCAAGTCCAAGCCGAGTTTCATCGGTTTGGCACCAAATTGCTGCAACCACGCCGGCGTAGTGGGAGCAAGGTTCAGTGCGACCACATAGCTATCACCCAATGCGCGGGTGAGTGCTTCTTTGGCTTTGAGCTGATCATCAGAGGTGTTGACCCGAAGCAAGGCACTTTTGCCATCAAAACTTGCGTCATGACTGGCAATCTTGGCTTGCTTGAGCGCTTGTTGCGCTTGTGTCAGTACAGTCTGGTCGATGGTGCTGCCGGCTTTTGCCCCCGAAATCTGCACCGCAGGTTCATCAGGATACAGGTTGGGCAGCGCATAAATGGTACTGATCAACATCACGATGAGGATCAGGACATATTTCCACGCGGGATAACGCATTGGCTTTCTTCTTTGGATAAAAATGAACGGGCGCATCATGCGCCCGCGACCATTAGAGGCTATTCAGTGTGCCTTCGGGCAAAACTGAAATCACCGCTGCCTTTTGGATTTTCACCTCATTTCCAGGGTTGAGGCTCACGACGGCGTACTCGCCTTCAATTTTTTTAATCCGACCCATCAATCCGCCTGCAAACACCACTTCATTGCCGACGCCTAAGCTGTCGATCATGCCACGATGCTCTTTGGCACGCTTGGCTTGGGGACGCCAGATCAGGAAGTAGAAGATGGCAATAAAGCCACCAATCATGATCAATTGACCCATGAGAGACGGGCCTGCGGGAGCTGCTTCGGCGGCGTGAGCCGTGGCAATAAACAAACTCATGATGAATTTTTCCTCAGTTCGGCCAGTCTGTGCACGGTGCTGGACATCAGGGTGTCAGGACTGGACAAAGGTTTGCAATGTACCGTTTTTGCTGCATGGGTGCAAACCATGCAGGCATCGGCTGCCAAAATCTCAACAGAAGGTGAGGGTGACGTGGGCATATTGCAAGATCAAGACCAATCGATGAATCAGGCGCGAGGAACAAACCGCCCTACTGGTGAGGGCGGCGAGGTGAGAGGGTGCTTAGAGTGCCAAGATCGTGGTGATTTGTTGTTGCAGATTGAGATGTTGTTGTCCCACCTGTGCACAAAAACGCTGATAGGTGGCGATCAGATCGTCAATACTGTGAGATTGCTCAAACTGATCAATCCATCGACGTAACTGAAAGTCTTGCATGCTGGCATCCAAGATCAGATCCAAAATATCAAAGCGGGCGCTGGCTAAGGCGATTTTTTTTGGGGCAGGCGTTTGGATCGCAGGGCTGGTGCTATCGATCACTTGCCGACTGATCAGCCCTGCGGCTTCAAGTTGATCAAACGAGCGCAACTCAACCTGTGGCAAACCTTTGGCCAGTAAATCACCCGTTGAGAGGACGCCATCGACCAAAATCAGCAACCAGCGCAGATGTGTATCAATTTTGATCCACGGCACTTGGCGTGGTTGTTCGATATACATCAATCCTGTAGCAGTTTTGCTGGGGATATGGTGCAACTCAAACATTACACGCGCTCCTGCCGCTCAAGCTTGATCCGATTGATCGCCACTTGCAGTCGTTCGATATCTTGCTGTACGGCTTCGCGCTCATGTCCCATCGGCAGATAAACCACGCGTGCTTTGAGGTCATTGGAGACCGCTTGAATCGCCAGATAAATATTACGCAGACGCAGCTGCATCATATCGAGCGCCCCAATCAGTGAGTGAGGACTGTCGACACTCAACCGCTCGGTCAAATCACCAGTGGCAATCCGTGCAGTGGCTGCCACAGCATGCTCAGGATCTGCGCCGAGTTTGCTCAGCATGCCTTTGATCGCCCACAAGAACACCCCGATCAATCCAAGGGTGAGCAACACACTGATGCTGACCATGACCCAGAAAAATGCATGGGTATCGGTATGGACGCGCTGCGCATCGTGGACAAAGCGTTGTTTGACCAGTTGCTCCAGTTCAAGCACCAAATTGTCTATGCCCTTCGAGGTGGCACGGTCGATGCCACGTACCGATTGGTCAATTTGCTGCTGGGCTTGGGCATCAATCACGGTATATGGCGCAAGCGCTTGACGGTATTGCTGGCCGAGCGCGTGATGCGCTTGCAACAACGCCTTGATTTTGGGTTGCTCTGCATGCAAGCCCAGTTGATCAAATTGCCCATGTAGATCATTGAGCAAGCGATCCATATCGGCTTCCCGTGCTGCAAAGGCTGTCCAATATTTGTGCTTCAGTTCAGCGTCTTGACCGCGAATCAGGATGTTTTTCCATTCTTGCACTTGGCGCTGAAAGTTGATTTGCGCTTCGCGGGCGGTGTTGATGCTTTGGCTGAGTTGTACACCTTGTTGGTAGGCTTGATCGGTGGCGAGCAGCAGTTGCTTGGATAAAACCCATTGTGCGCCTAGCAGGGTGCCAATCGTGAGCAGTACACCGGCAACCACCAAAAGCATTTGTTGTCGAAATCGCATGTTGTTTCCCTCAATTATGGCGTTGTTTAACGAATCCTCATTCCCAGAGGAAAGCTTGATCAGTTGTGATCAAGACTGTTTTTAGGTGGGCTAGAGTAATCAGCAGGGGGGTGGATGTTGAGTGGATTCCGACGAATGGATCTAAATTAATGAATATTAACAAAATTTTGTCATAAAATTGTCATAATTTGATGTATTAAACAGCTCAGGTGTACACCAGTACAAACGGATGTGCAGGATCAAACGGCGCTGTTGAGGGTGAGCTGAGCATTGTATGATGAGCAATCGGCAGATCAGTGCATGGAGTGAAGCATTGTATATCAGTGAATTATCGCGTCTAAGTGGTGCTTCCCCCAAAGCCATTCGGTTGTACGAATCATTGGCGCTGTTGCATGTGCCCCGTCGCGGTCAATACCGTTGGTACAATCAGCAGCATGTGGCGTTTGTGCAGTTGATTAAAGAGGCACAGCGTTTGGGCGTGTTGTTGGTGGAGATCCAAGCCTTGGTACATGCGCCGCATCAGTTGGATTGGGTTGCTCTGCATCAATTGCTGAGCGATAAACAACAAAAACTACAACAACATATTGCTGAGCAGCAGCTCAAATTACAGCACATTGTCGAGTGCCAGCGTTTGATTCAAGACTGCTTGCAGCAGGATGCCGCCGCATCATCCATATGTGCAGGTGCAGATCCTCTGCAAAAACCCGCTTGACTCGTCCCCTTGGGGCAAGGTTTAGACTCGGTGAACGCTTCAATCCGGACACCGTCTGATGAAAAAAATCCTGATCCTCAATGGTAATCCCAAAATAGGGAGCTTTTGTCAGGCATTGGCAGAGCAATACGCGGCGGCTTGTCGGCCTTCATCAGCCGTGCAATTGGTGCATGTGCATCAGCTTCAGTTTGATCCTGATCTCAACACCGGTGATCTAAAAACGCCACCGCTAGAGCCTGATCTGCTGCAATTTCAACAGCAACTGCAATGGGCGGATCATGTGGTGGTGATGTGTCCGGTCTGGTGGGGTGGCATGCCTGCCAAACTCAAAGGCTTGTTTGATCGGACGCTGTTGTCTGGCTTTGCCTTTGAATATCATCAAGGAGATACCTTCCAACGAAAGTTACTCAAAGGGCGGAGTGCAGAGCTGTTTATTACTTTGGATACGCCGGTGTTTTGGTATCGTTGGTGGCAAAAAGCCCCGTTATCCTTTCAATTGAAATATACGATTTTGGGCTTTGTGGGGATCAACACCCAAGCCATTCACTATATGGGATCAGTGATTGGATCGGATGCGCGTCAGCGCCAACAATGGCTGGAACATGCCGCAAAGCGTGGGCGTCGGGCGACTGCTTCAATCCGAGGATGACTTTTGAGCAAAAAAAGGCTGCTTGACGCTAATGCTGGTCAGTTAAGAAAAAACACCGTAGTTCATTGGGCTACGGTGTTTTAGTTTGGGAA